>NZ_VPEU01000002.1:0-138894 GCF_013416975.1 Acinetobacter sp. YH18001
TCTACCATCAATCAATGAAAATAATTTCGATCGATCAACCAGTAAAAATCCACACAAGTTGTTCTTCATAAGCTCTTAATGATCTTCTTGCTGATTCGTCACCAGCAAGCTAGGTCGGCTATATTACACTGAATTTCTAAAGTGTCAATCCGTAATTCAAATTAATTTAAACTTAACCAACAAAACCTAAGCTTAACACCTCGTGCTAAGTTACTGTTTTATCAGAAGTTTTAATCTTCATCACTGCCGATGGATGTGCATTCTACAGGATTTCACACCCAACACAACCCCTATTTCTAAATAATTCAGCAAAAAACTAACGACTGTTTATTTATTCTACAAAAAATGCAGGTTTTTCTATTTTTTGAGCATTAAAGGTACAGAATTTGATAAATGAGTTAAAAGTTTGTCGGTTTTATCTTGTTCTTGAAAGCGTAAAGGACGGCAATCAATGTATTCACAGTAGCCACCTTCCCCATTTTCGTTCTCTTCATTTATTTTGACCTGATAACTAAAACTTCCAACATAGCCCGCGGCCAAACCAAATTTGAAATCACCGCGACTTTGCCCTTGTACCCAAATACAGGTGCCATCTTTAGCTTCGTAACACCATTCAAATTCACGTGGCAAATACATATTTTGCCCATTCGGCGTGGTGACGCGCGGATAGACACGATGGACTTTAAAATACACTTTTTGGTCAAACATCTGAGTCTGCATCTTGTTTAAATCACGCAAATACATCCGAGACTGAACAATACTATTCACCCCATCCCGAATTTGCGCCAACAGTAGCTGCCGGTTTTCACTCAGGTTAATAATTTGATAAGTCAGGAAGGCCAAAGGCAGATAAGGGAAATTGAAACTTCGTGCATATTCAAAACTTCCGAGGCTATCAATATTATATGTCTGTTGTTTATATTTTAATGTGCCCTGGCAATAGCAGAGCAAAGACCAGTGCTCGGCAAGTGAAAACCTCACCTGGCTAAAGTGGGAAATAAGCTGAGTGGTATGAATGCTTAAATCGAAACTGAGTTCCGAGTCAAAACGCTGCAAACGAAAATGAGGAAAGGCCCCACTCAGTTGCTCCCGATCTAAAAACTGAAATAAGCCAGCATCAAAGTTACAGTCCTGCTGTACTGAATAACGATGCAGTTGGCCGACCATATGCGAACTGGTGCTGCAAATCACTGTGGCGGTATCCAGTGCGTTGGTTTGAATTGCACTGGGATTGGCCAGCATCGGTGCATTCGGCTGCCCGATAATGCTGAGAAAATTTAGATAGTGCAGCGGTGCCGGAAGTCCAGGAATCATCAAACCTTGATGAATAATCTTATATTTTGAGTTGGGGCCATGATAGGCAGGATAATGCGAAACAGTTGGAGTCTGATTCAGCTGTTTCGAACGATCTAAAAAATCTTGAAGAAACCGCATCTCAGACTCCTTATATTTTTATAATCTACTCGATCTTTTTGCCATAAAGGTGGTCACAAAACCAGACAAGGCATAGAGAATAGAAATTACCAGAATGCCGACAGGAATATTATAAGTCATCGCAGCAAAGACAAATACGGCAATTGGTAATACAAAAAACGGAACGCGTTTACGCTCTACAGTCTTAAATGAATAATATTTGATATTAGAAATCATCAACAAGCCCACCGCAATAATGACAACGGCGTTAATGATCTGAATGGATGCTTCACGAATATCGAAAATTTCAGGAAAATCTAAACCGACCCAGACCAGCGAAACAATCATGAGAGCCGCCAATGGACTGGCCACACCAATAAAATAACGCTTGTCTACCACGCCAATCTGTACGTTAAAGCGGGCCAGACGAAAAGCAGCACAGGCGGTATAGACAAAACAGGCGGCCAGACCAATCCGGCCTAAATCACTCAAACCCCAGCTATACATCAAGATCGCGGGAGCCACACCAAAAGCCAGCATATCGGAAAGCGAATCAAACTGTTCACCAAACGGACTTTGCGCACCAATCGCACGCGCCACACGCCCATCCAAACCATCCAGCAAAGCCGCAATAAAAATTGCATAGATCGCTTGCTGGAAATTGCCATTCATACTGGCAATAATGGAGTAGAAACCTGCTAACAACGCAGCGGTTGTAATCAGGTTAGGCCATAGATAGATGCCTCGACGCTTAACTTTCTGCCCTTCCTGGGTATGTTCCTCTTCTTCCACCTCAAAGGTGATGCCATCAAAAGGCAAGTCTTTTGAAGAGTCGCGTTCCGGTTTGCTTATATTTGTCATTCTTGTCGATCCTAGCTATGACCTGTGCTTTGAAAAAATTATTCGCCGACTAACCAGCGAACTGCAGCGTGACCACCATTTTCACTCATGCGAAGATGTGGGAATAACCATTGTAGTGCTTCATCTGCATCTTCAGAGAATTTCCAAGGCGGATTAATCACCAGCAAACCACAACCATTCAAGCCGACTGGGGTGTCATCCGGCCATACACAAACTTCACACACCAGTTGACGGCGGATGCCGGTCTTGAACATTTTTTTCTCGAAGCGTTCAATCATGGCACGGTCTTTAATTGGATACCAAACAGCAAATACACCTGTCGGCCATTTCTTATAAGCGGCAACCAGCAATTCTACCAATTGTGGAAAATCTTTACGCTCAAGCTCATAAGGTGGATCGATCATCACCAGACCACGTTTTTCTTTCGGCGGAATCACCCCCAAAAGACCTTCATAAGCATCACGCTCATGCAAGCCGGCACGCTTGTCAAAAATATTATGACGAAGTTGCTGAAACACATCACGCTGCATTTCAAAAATGGTCGCTTTATCAATCTCGCGCATGCCTTCCAGGGCAAACCAAGGTGAACCAGGATAAGCACCCTTACCAAAGTTTTCACGCATTTTTTCGACAATTTTCAAATATTGTTGTACGCCTTCAGGTGCGTTACGCTTGATCGAATCATCCAGTTTAACAAGACGATGAATACCGTTTAAGAACTCACCTGATTTTTGCGCTTCAGCAGTCGATAAATCATATTTACCCGCACCACCATGTGTATCTACATAGCGATAAGGTTTGTCTTTTGCATTCAGTCGAGTCAACAACTGAAGCAATAAAACGTGCTTCATGACATCGGCAAAGTTGCCTGCGTGGTAAGAGTGACGGTAATTCATGTTTCATTAATTCCTAATATCAACAGCTATTTTAACATGAAAAATAGTTTCGTTCAGGCACGATTCTTACACTAAAATAGCGAACCTGTTTTGCCACACTATCGAGAATTGAAAAAAAATGGAAGCTGTTATCATCCCAGGGGATTGGAATGTTGATCAAATCTTAGATGATTTAGATCAACATGGCTTTAGTATTGTTGACGATGCTTATTCTAGCGAATATCAACATGCGGTAAGTCAGGAATGCTTAAGCCACTTAAACGAATTTCGTAATGCAGCCATTCAAAATGGCGTCGTCAGCAACATCCGTAGTGATCATATTCTTTGGTTACGACCTGAATTTCAAATTTCCCACCTACACACCCAAACCCTGCAACAGTTTTCTCAAGCTTTAAACCGTGCGTTTTATTTAGGCATTAAAGAAATCGAAGCACATTTTGCCTGCTATCACGCTGGCGAGTTTTATGCGCTGCATCGTGACAATCCTCAAGCTAAAAATGGCCGAATGATTTCCAGTGTGTATTATCTGCATGAACAATGGCAGGCAGATTGGGGGGGTGAATTGCGCCTGCAAGATAAAAATGGCCAGTGGCATATTATTCAGCCACAGCCGAACCGGATTGTACTGTTCCAGAGTGATTTGTTACATGAAGTTTTAATTTCCAAACAGCAACGTCTATCCATTACGGCCTGGTTAAGAAGCGATACAGCCTTAATCTAATGCTCGCTCATGCTTTAAATTTATTTTTTTAACCTCATATAGCCATTATTGAGAAATGAGGATTGCGTTGATGCGATTAACAACCAAGCAGATTATTGAGCGACTGGGTGAAACTGACCAATTGTACTTAAAAGGCAATACGCCAGAATTAACGCTTGAACGTGCTGATCTTCGTTTACAGCTGGTGACTTTAAGTGAGCTGCGTCAGGAACAGCGACATTTCCTGCAAGAAGCGATTGTCTTACTTGAACAAGGCCGGGTGGAATTTGAAGAAATGCCGCTGCGCATGTATATCAATTTATCCTTGCATCTGGCCAAGGCTTATATGATGTTTTTTGAACTGACCAAAGAGCAGCATTTTGCCCTGATTACCCAGCAAATTCTTAAGCCGATGGCCAGTTATGAACATGGCGATATTTATTTCTTTCTGGCTTATGCCAGTGCTAGTAAAAATGAGCCGGCCCTGACACGTCACTGGTTAGGTAAATACACCAAAACGGCTGAATGTGAACTGGAGTTGTTGCAGCAGCATCATGCCTTTAGTGATTATCGTCAGCAGGAATGGTTTATCAAAATATTAAAAAGTAAAATGCATTAAGCTTAACAGCGTCAAAGAAAACGCCTCATTTGAGGCGTTTTCTTTTGAGCATCACTTTCATTTTTTAAGTAATACCAAGATATAACACAGTTAAGCAGGCTGACGTCTGTAGGCATCCATGTGTAATTGCTGGTTCAGCTCATCCACCCAGATTGCCCAATCATCATCCTGTACCAGATGACTAATCAATAATGAACGCTGGGATTTATTCCAGAATGGTGCCTCGTGCAAGGACAAGCCTGCTGGAAGTTGATGAGTCCGGATATACAACTCAATGGCAGCAGCGCTATTGGCCAGACCGAGTTGAGAAAATAACATTTCTAAGGATGGTTGGTTCTTCATGAGCATGTCGCCCTCCTTATATCAGATAAATTGTAATTATTTATAGATCCAACTTATAAGATAAGACAAAAAAAACCTAGTCATTTGACTAGGTTTGTTGTTTCTTTTTGTAGACTATAATTTAAACACCTTGCTTGTCACTTTCGACATGTAACAGCTGGTTCAGTTTATCAATAATCACAATCCATTCATCATCTTGATGCCAGTGCTCGCGTAAGAATGCACTTTGGCCCTCACTCCAGAATTCGGCATCCGGTAAAGCGACTTCAGATGGCAACTGATGGGTATGGGTGAATTCATTAATTGCGGCTTCATCAGCAGGCAAACCCAATTGTTCAAATAATAATTCTAAAGTTGGCTGTTGTTCGAACATGATCCACTTGCTCCTGTTATATGCTCTAAACTAAAAATAAGACCTTTACCATCCCTAAAATAAGAACTGGCATAAATCCTTAAATACTCATTTATAAATCACATGATCCAGAACCTTGGGCTTCGCTATGTAATTGTTCATTCAGGACATCAACTAAAATTGCCCATTCATCATCTTTTTTCCACTGACCAATCAGGAAATCATGCTGGGATTTCGACCAGAACGGCGCCTTGTGCAAAGGCACGTCCATACCAATTTGATGGGTCTTGATAAACTCATCAATCGCCTCGGGACTCGAGTCCAATCCAAGTTGCTGAAAAAACATTTCTAACGTTGGGTGTTGATCAAACATCTTCTTCACCTCGCCTTTTATTGGATTATTTATGTTTTTTAGCTTAGTCCAAGCCTAAGCAAGATTCAGTTGCTGCTGCATCACAGCATGTTATTTTTTGTTCATCAAAAAAATAGAGAGATAAAAAAAGCACCCCGAATGGAGTGCTCTTTCAACTTAATCTAAACGATCAAATTATTTAAGCATGTCAGCAATCGCTGCGCGCTCTTCTTCAAGTTCGTTCAATGTAACATTGATACGCTCACGGCTGAACTCGTCGATTTCTAGACCTTGAACGATTTTGTATTCACCGTTCTCAGTCGTTACAGGGAAACCGAACATAACGCCTTCAGGAATACCGTAAGAACCGTCAGAAGGAATACCCATGGTTACCCATTCGCCATTTGTGCCAAGAGCCCAATCGCGCATATGATCGATTGCAGCGTTTGCAGCAGAAGCAGCAGAAGACAAACCACGCGCTTCAATGATGGCAGCGCCACGCTTACCAACAGTCGGAAGGAATGTGTTTGCATTCCAATCTTGGTCGTTAATCATGTCTTTAACGCTTTCGCCATTAATTGTAGCGAAACGGTAGTCAGCATACATTGTTGGAGAGTGGTTGCCCCAAACTGTAAGATTTTTGATGTCTTTAACCGCTTTACCGGTTTTAGCAGCAATTTGAGATGCAGCACGGTTGTGGTCAAGACGTAACATTGCAGTGAAGTTTTTCGCTGGAAGATCTGAAGCAGATTTCATCGCGATGTAAGCATTCGTGTTCGCAGGGTTACCTACAACAAGAACTTTAACGTCACGGCTCGCAACTTCGTTAAGTGCCTGGCCTTGACCGATAAAGATTTCGCCGTTCACTTTAAGCAGATCAGCACGTTCCATACCTGGACCACGTGGACGTGAACCAACTAATAGCGCGTAGTCAGCATCTTTGAATGCAACTTTAGGATCATCAGTACCGATCATGTCTTCTAGTAGCGGGAATGCACAATCTTGAAGCTCCATCATTACGCCTTTTAGCGCTTGCTGAGCTTTCTCAAAAGGAACTTCGAGCAATTGCAAAATCACTGGTTGATCTTTACCTAGCATTTCGCCGCTTGCGATACGGAATAATAGGCTGTAACCAATTTGACCTGCAGCGCCAGTAACGGCAACACGAACTGCTTGCTTCATCTAATTATCTCCAATTGAGGATATTCAACGCGATTAAATAGTTAGTATTTAATCTAATAATCGTAAACGCGAAAGATTGTACTCCAATCCTTTGCCGGATGCATATAAAAGAGGACGGATTTCATCTAAAGTCTGATAGGAAATATAAATTAAACCGGCAAAAAAGCTCAGTATGTTCCTTTTATTGTGACAGTTTTTGGGCATGTATTAATAATGTTGGCAGGACAGGATTTATAATTGCCATTTTTGTGATAACAGACTTTGATCGAGGTCAACACGCTGCTAGCTTGAGTAAGCTGGCAATTAAATCTCAAAGCATTGGCGGGTAATTGCGGATTAATTCTCACAAATTTCACACGCAGCGCATCGACTGATATGGTGATATTTTCCTGTTCAGTCAGCTCTGCCGGCACTTTAAGCCGGTCTGCATAATTGATAATCGTCCGGAAATATTGGCTGGCATTCATTGGAACACAGCCGCCGATGTTGCGCCACAAAATGGTCCGGGTATTTTCATCCGGCATAATTCTGGCCACCACCTTGGACTGAAGTGGTGAAAGTTTCGCAGAGCTATTGGTTGTACAGTTTTCTGACGTAGCCTGAGGATATAAGCCGGAAATATTCAAGGAATAGCCTTCCAGACATTTTCGTTTCTTTGCATATTCAGGGTACAGGCTACATAAAGCCGGCACCATTTCTACATCCATGACATAGTCTGTCGGCATGGCGAATGCTGCCGGACTGCTGCCCAAAAATACAAGCGCTGCCCATTTCCCCCAAACTCGACGATCCTTCATTATTTTCATGAATAAATCACCATCCCCAATAATTTTAATTTTATTGTGTATTACGTAATGGTATCAGTTGCATACGCTTACCCACGGACTGTGCACCCTGTCCTAACAAGAGACCGTAATGTGTGGCATTGGTCATGACATGTTTCACATAATCTCGGGTTTCAAGTAAAGGAATACTTTCAGTATATTGATCTGCTGCCATGCCCTGAAATTCTGGCTGCCAACGGCGGGCACGGTTTGGTCCGGCATTATAGCCTGCGGTTGCCAAGACTGGGCTGTCGCTGAGCTGACGCTGAATGGTCGATAAATAAAAGGTGCCATAACGGATATTGGTATTCATATCGGTCAAAGCTGCCGGATTATAAGCCTCACCCATTTGACGCGCCACCAGCTTGGCAGTATCTGGCATGATTTGCATCAGGCCACCGGCACCCACATGTGAACGTGCCACGGTATTGAAACGGCTTTCCTGACGCATCAAGCCATAAGCCCAAGCCGGATCGATCCCGGCATTGCGGCTATGACTGACCACGTAATTCTGGTGCGGCATTGGATAACGATAATTGTAGTTATGTTTGTTCACGGTGCGGTCAGCTGCATAAATGGCCCGATCATGCCAACCCATGTCCATGGCACGCTTTGCTGCGGCCAGCAACAGCTCATCATCTTTCTTCAGATAGGCCTGACGCACTGCCCAGTTCCATTCACGGTTAATGTAGTTATTCGGTGCACTGATATTGCGTAGCGTGAACGCACGACGGAAATGAATATCCTGATTCAAACGTTGCATGGCCTGATTCGATGGCTGAATTGGATTGGGTGTGCTCGCAGTCAGCTGTCCCAACTTGTCGCGTGCCAGAAGATTGTGATAATCATCCCCGGCGGCCAATGTACGATAAATACTCTCTGCAGTTTTCTTTGAACTACGATCTGCACGCTGCTCACTGGCACGGGCCAGCCAATATTGCCAGCGATCTTCCTGTTTCTGATTGACGCTCATGGCATCAATCGCACGGATTAGGCTTTCCCACGCACTAAAACGGATGGCCTGACGCGCATAAATCTCAGCTTCTTCCGGACTAAATGGCAGACCATAACTGGCATCAAAGGCATTTAACACTTCCCGGTTAAAGTTGTTCTTCATGACTGTGGTTCCACCGACATACCCCACAGCTCGGTATAAGGCACGTTGTACTTGTACCGGTGTGCCTTCAGCAGTCCGTTTCACAATGGATAACGCCGAGTCCAGATCACTATCTGCCAGACGTCCCAGTGCATAAATCAGATAAGCATGTTCTGCCGCACTGTTTTTCGGTGCAGACCATAAATAATTGGTTGGATTGGCCTGAATCGAATTGAGTTGTGCTAAAGACAGATTCAGACCGATTCCTTGCGCAGTGGCAATAGCCTGACCTGACTGGCCGGCACGCAATTGTACCCAAAGTCGCTGTTGGCGGTCTTCTGCCGTCATTAAAGGGCTAGAAAGCATCATTCGACCAAGTCCAGTACAAGAATCCGGTTGGCTATTGGTGGTTAGCCAGACCTCTTTAAACTCGGCATAAACCAGCTCATCACCGGCTTTGGCACGAACTTGTGCTACGGCACAGGCTTCAGCTGGATCGGCATTGGTTACATAAGGCAATACCGGTTGAGCCGTGGTGAAATCTGCCATTTTGACTTTTTCTTCGACATAGTCCGCTGCCAGCTTTTCAGCCATCGCAGATTGCGGGTAGCGCTGAGCAAAACTGACAATTTGGCTGGCAGGTTGCAAGGCAAGATTCTGGTTTAAAATCCAGTATTCCGGATAATAGCCTAAAGCATCATTCTGCATGGACAGGCGATATTGTTGTAATAATTCAGTATTACCTGCATTGGCCGCACGTAAGGCATCGTTAAATTGCTCTTCAGCTGCATATGTACTTGCTGAACAGATACACGCCACACTTAACGTAATTAATTTATAATATTTATACATATTTTCAGTGTGTTTCAACATCCCTTTGCCTTCTCTCATCGATTCTGTGCCTAGCCTATGTTGCTTATCATAAGAGCTTTGTTGAAATATTATAAGCAACTGTATTGTTCAGTTATGTAACCTTATGATTAAGCAATATTAATCTACAGACAATTTTTACCCATAAATCAATATTTTTCCACGTTTAATTTAAGCTATAAGTTTAAGCGACTTTCCTGCTAAAATATGCGCCTTCCCATATTTCAGTCCGTGAATTGAATTGTTATTCACCTGTTTGATGCGTCAATCAGGCTGTTCGTTCACTCTTTCAACGTATTACCTTGTAGGAGCCTACATGACGGTTCAAACCTTCATTCCGAATGGTGCCCCAGCTGCCTCAGAAAACACTGTTACCCAGCCAGCGCACACCCCTGTCCATGAGATTGCAGTAAAAAAACTGTATATCGAAACGCAAGGGTGTCAGATGAATGAGTACGACAGTCACCGTATGGCAGACCTGTTAGGCGATTCTCATGGCTATGTGCTGACCAACGATCCTAAAGATGCCGATATTCTGCTGATGAATACCTGCTCGATCCGTGAAAAAGCCCAAGAAAAAGTGTTTTCCGAGCTGGGTCGCTGGCGCAAACTGAAAGACAAGAATCCGGATCTGATTATCGGGGTTGGCGGCTGTGTGGCGTCTCAGGAAGGCGACAACATCCAGAAACGTGCCAATTATGTCGACATGATTTTTGGCCCGCAAACCCTGCACCGCTTGCCACAAATGCTGGATCAGCATTTTGACCAGATCGAAAAACCGAAAAAAGAAAAAATCAAACTGGTAGATATCTCCTTCCCGGATATCGAAAAATTCGACTTTCTGCCTGAACCGCGTGTTGAGGGCTATAAAGCCTTTGTTTCGATCATGGAAGGCTGTTCAAAATATTGTTCGTTCTGCGTGGTGCCTTATACCCGTGGTGAAGAAGTGTCTCGCCCACTGGATGATGTATTGGCTGAAATTGCGGGTCTGGCAGAAAAAGGCGTGCGTGAAATTTCCCTGCTGGGTCAAAACGTCAATGGCTATCGTGGTGAAACCTTTGAAGGCAATATCTGTACTTTTGCCGATCTGTTGCGTTTAGTCGCGGATATTCCGGGCATTGGCCGGATTCGTTATACCACTTCGCATCCACTCGAATTTAATGATGACCTGATCCAGTGTTATCGTGACCTGCCACAAATGGTTTCGCATCTGCATTTGCCGGTACAAAGTGGCTCGAATGATGTGCTTCAGGCCATGAAACGTAATCATACCATCGATGTCTATATCGAGAAAATTAAAAAGTTACGCTCAGTTCGTCCCGATATGCATTTATCTTCAGACTTTATCATTGGCTTCCCGGGTGAAACTGATGAGAACTTTGCAGAGACCTATCAATTTATTAAAGATCTGGATTTCGATCATTCTTATAGTTTTATCTATTCAAAACGTCCGGGTACGCCTGCGGCAGAACTGGAAGATACCATTCCGGAAGATGTCAAAAAAGAACGTCTGGCCAAAGTTCAGCAATGGATTAAACGCTCGAGTATTGACAAAACGGATGCCATGCTCGGTAGCATCCAGCGGGTACTGATCGAGAAAGTCTCTGATAAAGATCCGAATATTCTGGTGGGTACGGCGGACAACACCCGTTATGTCAACTTTATTGGTGATCCTGCCTGGGTAGGTCGCTTTGCCGAGATCGAAGTGACCGAAATTAAAACTTTGAATTTAGTTTATGGTGAACTCTTGAATCTTGAGCCTGACGTGGCGTAATGTAGAGCATATAACGTACACTTCATAAGGAATACTCTTTGACTGCAGCGATTCGACGTACAGTAGCTTTTCCTGGGATTTCAATGGACCGTATCCAAGCGATGTTAGGTGCTTATAACGGTCATTTGAAGCAAATTGAACAACGTTTAGATGTCAAAATCTCCCATCGCGGAGAGAGTTTTATTGTGGATGGTGGAATCGATGCCGTTGAAAGAGCCGAAATGCTCTTGCAACGTCTACACGAAGAATCTGAACAGAGCCAGCAGATCAGCGCAGATACCCTGCACCTAATGATTCAGGGCAGTCAGACTGACCGTGAACTCCAGCAAGATCTAGAAGACCAAGAACATACCGGCCTGGACAATGTCTGGTTACAAACCCGTAAAGGCCGGATCAATCCGCGTGGTGCCAACCAGAAACGTTATGTACAGCGTATTCTGCAAAGTGATATTTCTTTTGGTATAGGTCCTGCCGGAACCGGTAAAACCTATCTGGCTGTCGCTGCTGCTGTGGACATGCTGGAACGCAATGAAATCCAGCGCATTCTACTGGTGCGTCCTGCGGTCGAGGCCGGTGAAAAACTGGGTTTCTTGCCAGGGGATTTAAGCCAGAAAATCGATCCTTATTTGCGTCCATTGTATGATGCTTTGTATGAAATGCTCGGCTTTGAAAAAGTGGCCAAGCTGATTGAACGTCAAGTGATTGAGGTGGCGCCACTCGCTTATATGCGTGGCCGTACCTTGAATCATTCTTTCGTCATTCTGGATGAGGCACAGAACACCACCCCAGAACAGATGAAAATGTTCCTGACCCGTTTAGGTTTTGGTTCACGAGCGGTCATTACTGGTGACGTGACGCAGGTGGATTTACCGCGCGGCCAACAGTCTGGTCTTTCACATGCCCTGCGTGTGATTGATAAAATCCCTGAAATTCATATCACCCGTTTTCATTCGCGTGATGTGGTTCGTCATCAACTGGTACAGAAAATTGTTGAAGCCTATGAAGGCTGGGACAGTGATCAGCAGCGTTTAAGTGCAGAAGCACGTGCCGAACGTAAAGCACGTCAGGACGCCTTGATCGCTGAAAATAATGCTGCCGCAGATGCACAGCATTAAGCTTTCAATTTAAGGATTTGTGTTGAAACTTAGTCTTTCCTTACAGCAGGATTTTCAGTCACCTGAACTGGTACTAAAACGTGCCTCTATTAAAAAAGTAGTCGAAACCACTTTAGGTCATATCGGTACGCAAAGTAATTGCGAAATCGGAATTGCCTGTGTCGATCATGATGAAAGTCATAAACTGAATCTGGAATATCGCGGCAAAGACAAATCGACCAATGTCCTGTCTTTTCCGAGCGATCTTCCAGATGAAATGGCGCAATTTCTGGATGCCTTTCCCATTGGCGATCTGGTGATCTGTATTCCTGTGGTACTTGCTGAAGCGCTTGAGCAGCAAAAAGCGCCGTTGACGCATTTCACCCATATGCTGGTGCATGGCACCTTGCATTTAATGGGTTATGATCATGAAACATCAGATGAAGATGCGGAAGAAATGGAAGGCATTGAAATTGAAATTCTGGCCAAGCTGGGTTTTGAAAATCCTTATCTGGAACGAGATTAAGATTTAAAAGAAAATGAAGGAAGCGAGCTGAGGCTCGCTTTTTTAATGCTTTATATTCGCTCTTCCTCTAGGAGATGAGAATCCTCAGAATATATTCTGAGTTCGCAAGGGAGAGGTTCTAATACCTGTTAAAACCCCTCTCTAACTCTCTCCCAAAGGGAGAGAGAACTAGAATGAATTAACGTACTTCAAACTCTGCTTCAGCCGGATCAAAACGCCAGGTTCGGATAATCCGCAATTCAGAAATTTCCTTCATTTTGGCATCAAACGCACCAAATGGCGCCGCTTTACGTACAGAAGATTTCGCAGCCTCATCCAGCATGGCATGTCCTGAACTGTCAATTAATCGGATGGCACGAATCCCTCCATTCTGATTCAGGATCACCATCAGACGAACTTCACCTGCCAGATTCTGCTGCTTGGCAGCTTCCGGATAATACTGATTGCCATAAAACTCTACTTTCTGACGGAACTTTTCCAGATAGGCTGCGGAGACATCCTGCTTGGATTGAATACCATCCACAGTTTTAATTTTTTGCTGACGACTAAAATTTTGCTGACGCTGTAAATATTGCGCTTCCAGACTGGCCACCATGGCTGCTTTGGCCTGAAACTGGCTTTGTAACTGCTCCTGCATTTTTTTACGCTGATTTTCTTCTGCCTGTTTTTGCCAGCTCAAGGTGGTCATCAGCACTTTTTCTTCAAAACTGAGTTCCTGTTTCTGTTGCAGCAGATCCGGACTTTCTTGTTGTTCTTCCCCTGCCTTCTGCTCTAACAAAGGAGATGGCATATCACTCGACATCCGATGCGCTTCTCGAAACTTGCCAGACCCTTGCTGGTCTGTCTGGGCCAGAAAATCAGCGTGTTCAATTTTTTCATCTGTTTGTCGCAAGCTGACTGCAATTTCTTTAGTGCTGGTCTCCCGATCTTGCGGCATACCAAATTCCAGTGTCAATACGATCAAATGCAGAATGCCTGCGGTGAGCACGGCACTGCTAAACACTGGATCTTTCCACCAGGTTCTGACCAGAGGCATTAATATCATTGTTTATCACATTACCCAAACTCAGTCCTGAGTTCAGTTCCCCAAAAAAGTATTTTAAAGATTAAAAACAAACAAATTGGGCATTTCTATTTTAAAAATGCCAAATCCATCAAATCTTCAACGTTACATAACTAAAACTATAAAAATGGTGCTATTTATTTTGCTAAACTTCAAGCTTGAATACTTGTATTTTTCATACAATTCGACAAGATACACTTCGAGTCAAAAATAAAGTTGCTAGGATGCTTCAATATGCAAACGCTAATTTCCAATATTTCCAACCGAATCCGCCAAGTGTATCAGAGGGCGGAAGGATTTATTGAGGATGAGCGTGAATTCCCTTTATCGCAAGTCTTCTTAAATGCAACTTTTCAACGCTTTGTCACCGACAATGTCGATGCACTGAAAGACTTACACGCAGACCTGCATGAAGACTGGCTGCGTCTCTACGCGACACTAGACTATAAAGGCCTGAATATCACTTTGTCGGTAGACTTGAAGCTGGTTCAGATGGAACTGAATAAGACCACCCAGCTGATTGTATTCGAGCAAATCAGTGATACACAGCTTATTGACGCCAAATATCCAAATCTGTTGTATAAGCTTGGGGTGCGTTTTGCCCTGTTCTTCTATCAACGCATCTTGAACAAAGATCCATTGGGCATGATTCTGGAAAAACTTGGCGTTATTAAAGTCATTGATGACTTGCTGTATCTGGACTTGAACCGCTGGTTAGGCAAAAACCGTTCGATTATTGATACTCTAGGAAAAGTTCATGTGAATCATGCAGTGCTTCGCGAAGCTGAACTGGTGGTGATTGGTAATGTGAATCTGGCAGCCCTGTTTAGGAAACTTTCTCAAGACAGAGAGGAAAATTGGGATGAAGACGAAATGGACGATAACCTGGTGACCCCGATCAAACAGAAAGATCCGTCTTGAATACTATTCAATCTCGTTTTTTGAACTTTTGTTGAAAAAAACTACATGAAAGATACATTTTTGCTAGAAATATCCCTTAAATTTCCATATTTTGCCTAAAGAATAAAAGCTACAACAAGTAAGATATTTTGCCCGTTTAACCAATATAGGAAAATGACTAATGGTGAAGACTGTATTTAAGACTTTAGCGATGACCACAGGTCTAAGCGGTGCAATACTGTTGACTGGTATTTCTAGCCAGGCTTTTGCCATGACGCCTTTCCAAGCCAATTATCAATTTAGCTATAATGGCAAGAATATGGGTTCTGCCACCCGTACTCTGAGTAAATCCGGCAATAACTGGACTTACGTCTTTGCTGCAAAAGCCGGTGGTATTGCTTCAGCAACTGAAACCAGCCGTTTCACCTTTAATAACGGCAAGATTGGCTCCAGCAGTTTCAGTCGTAGCAGTAAAATCCTGGTACATAACAACACCATGAGTATTAACTTTAATCCTTCCAGCAAAACCATCAATACCAGAAAAGATGATGAAAAGCGTTCTTTTGCCTGGAGAGCCGATGTTCTGGATGAACTGAATGCGGAATTACAAATTCGTGAAGATCTAAAAAATGGTGGCTTAAAATCGAATTATTATCTTGCTGATGCTAAAGAGGTCGAAGGCCGTAAGTTTGTTCGACAAGGTTCAGAAACGGTCAGTACCAAATATGGTTCTTTTAATACCATCAAGGTGGTGATGAAGCATAGCAAGCCGGGTCGTGAAACCATCTTCTGGCTGGCACCGAAACTTGACTATCTGCCAGTCAAAGTTTCGCATGTAGACAAGAAAACCTCTTATGGTTTGCTATTAACTGACTATAAAGGTGCAAGCAACTAAGATTTTGGCGAATTTCACTTGATTTTTTCCGGGTGCTTTTTACAATACGCTTTTGCTTGAAAAAGCACCTGCTCTTGAGGATTCTCCCGTGCATGCACTAGAACAGAAAATCTTGGCCGAAGGCATCGTTCTCTCTGAAGAAGTTTTGAAAGTGGATTCTTTCTTAAACCACCAGATTGACCCAGTCATGATGCAATTAATTGGTCAAGAATTTGCGCGTCTGTTTAAGGATGCTGGTATCACCAAAATTATTACGATTGAAGCATCAGGTATTGCACCTGCAGTGATGGCAGGTTTAGAACTTGGTGTACCTGTCATCTTTGCACGTAAATACCAGTCTTTGACCCTGAAAGATGATTTATACCGCTCTAAAGTGTTTTCATTTACCAAACAGACTGAAAGCACCATCGCGATTTCAAATAAACACATCAGCTCAACCGACAAGGTTTTAGTGATTGATGACTTCCTGGCGAATGGTCAGGCGGCGCTGGGTCTGGCCGATCTGATTCATCAGGCAAACGCAGAAGTGGTCGGTATTGGTATTGTGATTGAAAAATCATTCCAGCCTGGTCGCGACTTGCTGCTTGAAAAAGGCTACCGTGTGGAGTCACTGGCACGCGTAAAATCTTTGGCAAATGGCACAGTTGAATTTGTTCGCGACTAAGCTCGACAATCAATTTTAAAAGAGCGCTTATGCGCTCTTTTTTATTTTGTCTATCTGATGAAATAAATTAAAAATATTCAAAGCTCGACTCTAGTTCAATCTAATGTGTTATTCATGATTCCTGACTTGATCCTAGATAAATGGCTTACTTTTAAATTCGAAGTGATTAAACCTCTAAAATAGATCGTGTCATAAAATAAATAATTTTTCTATCCGATGAATAAACAACCAGTTATAGCAATTTTATTATAAGATAAAGAGGTCTAACTATCTGCAAATAATTAGACCTCTGTTCACCTTGAACAAGAGTTTATTTAACCGTCACAGTAATACTGCCGCTATTTACAGCACCGATAGCGGTAGTTGTGATGCTATTGTTAATAGCAGTTTGAGTTCCTTCTGCAATCGCATTGACAGAGGCATCAATGGTACCCGCATTATAGGCAATGTTCGCGACACTATAATTGCTTAAAGTTTCATTGATCTGCTCACTATAGTTGGTAGACAGTGATGAACTTACAACTTCCGAGAGATCTGAACTATCCGCAACCTCGGATAACTCTTCTAAGGTTTCAGAATTATTCGTTGCACTGGTGACTTGACTGAAATCATAGTCATATGTTTCATCTGATACGTCTGATATCACCTGATTGAAGCTGCCTTGCTCAATCGTGATACTACCTGTGTTCGCTGCACCAATTGCAGTAGTTTCAATTGTCCCTTCAATTGAACTAATCGCATCTGGTACTTCTCTTACTGCTCCTGCAAGTGCTTCTAAATCAACGCTTGCATCAACATCACCTGTATTCACTGCCAGATTCAGCGCAGAACCATTTTCAACCTGCTGAGAAATAGAATCCAGAGTAGCTTGTAAACCGGTATCTACTTCCACATTGGTTTCTTGAGCATATGCCATCCCCGCACTAGACAGAAAGGCGACGGATAATGCGACTGTTTTGATCGTGTTTTTCATCATTGTTCTTCCTACTGTTATTTTGAAGTACCTCTCGCTAAGTACTTCTTCTGACAATGGGAGCGAGCCCATTTTCAAATCTTTTAATCACGTTGAATATTTGACCAGTAATTCTCCACTACCTCTGGATTGGCATCCCATAAACTGGATGACTTCTCCTCAGCTTGTTCTTTGTTGGCTTGTTCTTGAACATCTTTTTTGTCATTTATTTTGCTTGTCGGAGATGGGCGCTTAGTCTTACTAATATATTTAATCAGTTCCTGTTTGCTCATTTCAGGCTCGGCTTCAGGATTCTGAATCACCTCAGATTCTTTCTGCTTAGGCGGCTTGGTATCTTTGCTGGGTGAATTGGTCGACTTGTTTTTTTCATTGGATGAATCTGCCTGACGTGAGGCCGATTCCTGAACAGGGTTGCTGGAATCGGTACTGATTTGTTGCTGATTTTTCTTATATTTATGCAAGGCAACAGAACTGCGAGTAAGATCTAAGCGACCAAATTCAGGTGGAATTTCCGCACGGCAACTTGCAAACACTGCCGGTGGCACGACCTGACTGAGTAATTCAAAAGTGGCCAGGTTCAACATTTGGCGTAAGGCAAAATTAGTCGCCTCTCGTTCTCCCTTGCCAATTTGAATATTTAACAGTGTACGACCCGCGAACCTGCCTGCACTAAGACCATAATCCTGTGCAGCAATCTGCTTTTGCAAAGAAACATTACCCACCACTTTACTACTGCGGGTATCGGTCAGAGATAAATCCAAACCGACCATAATACGGGTTTGACTGTAATTTGGGCCAACTCCGGCAATTTGCATGTCAAAACCCCCACCCGGAATAAAATCCAGACTGTTAATACTGCCGGTGACATAATAATCGGAGGCCTGAATTTGCCTTGGATCACGAATCCCCCACTTGGCTTCACTTTCGATAATCCGGGGATCACGTCGGTTCATTAAACTGACGCCCGCCTGAAACAAGGCAGACTGCACCATATCTCCCGCACCCTGGGTCACCATTTTGCCACTTCCGCCATTGGTGACTACGTCTTTACCGGTTTGATCCAGAATCGCGCCAACAGAAAAACTCACATCACTACGCAGTTGCCCTTTGAGGCAGGAGAGCGCCATATCAAAAGGGGTAAAAATATCGGTAATGGGTGGTCCTTGCACCAGACTAACTGCTTTCTTGTTTGAGGGAGCTAAACCTGTACAACCTGTTAGAAACGAGCTAAAAAAAACAGGAATACTCAGAGAAAATATATATTTTCGGGTTAAGGAGAAACTCAGCATAGCGACTCTCCTGATTGAGTACTTAAATTAGGACAGCGCTGAGCGTTTTGATTGGTATTTGAATTGACAGGTGCTTCATTGAGTAATTCACTCGAAATATCGATGTTGTTGTCTGAACCTTCGACATTGATATTGTTGGTGGGTGTATTTACGGTACCTATAGAGGTGGTTGAGGTACTGTAAATAGTGGTTCTACCTAATCCAGAATAATAATCGGACTCCTTGAGCTCGATCAGATTGGCTTGAACTAGATTTTCATTGGAGCGGGCACTTGATGATTTCCAACGCTGCGTCCACTCATCAGATGTGGCATAAGCATTGTTTAAAAAACAAAAACATAATAAACCCAGATTGATGACTAATATTCTCATAATCTTAATATCCTCTGATCTAAGATATTTATTTAATTCTTGGGTTGAGTAAGATTAAATTTATCTGAAAAATATTAAATCACATAAAAAAATGAAAAGTAGAATCCAGCATTATTCACATATTTATTTATATTGATTAAAAAACCCATATATTTGTTTTTATTTATAATAATTATTTTTGTTATATTTTGTGATTTGTAAGAAATCATTATATCGAAAATATATGAATATAATAATCATCTAAAAAACTTGATTAAAATAATATATTTTTTATCTTGTCAATAATAAATAAATTATCTAATCACGACCCAAATTATTATTTATTTTAATTTTAAAAATCTGTAAATTTTTATTTTATTAGAACTTCTCATTAATAATAATAAATATCACACTTTATTAAAAATACAATTAATCAATGAGAATGAAAACCACTTATAAAAAAATGCCGATTTTAAGCTGTTTTTTTGATAAAAAATGCCAAATAGCTTTAATGAATCCTTTCTGTTTGCAAGCTTTTGAGAGCAGCCAGCAAACCGTCAGCTGCTTTGAATATAAAGAAATGGCCAATCAGGCCTGTGTATAGATAGAGTACTGAGGAAGAAAAACCTCCAAAATCTTATAGTGTCCTGCATGATCGAAATAATTCAAAAATGACTCACGCAGATAAAAATAAATATATTTACAGCTGAAATACAATGTTTGAGCGTTAATTCAACTAGAATCAGGAAGGTAGGAAATGCTCCTGACCTCAGGATTCAGCATGTATATATGCTGTTGCAGCATATTATGAAGAGCTGCTGATCTAGAGAAAATTGCATCTCCTCCATAAACTTAAAACAAGTGAATACCAATCCTTGATGGAAAAACCTATGCAATGTCCTAAATGTGGTTCCACTGACATCGAACAGCGTGATCACGAACAGAATTTAAAGAAAATTGGTGGCATTCTCATGAGCTCGGCAGGTGCTACTGCGGGTACAGTCGGTGGTGCTGCTTCTGGCGCATCCGTTGGCGCAGCGATTGGTACTGTTGCTGGCCCCTTAGGTGTAATTTTAGGTGGGACAGTGGGTACTTTTGTCGGGGCAATCAGTGTTGGCATTACCGGTGGCGTAATAGGGAATTTCCTCGGCAAAAAAGCCGGGATTTCCGTCGACCGTAATTTATTCTTGGATTATCAATGTTTAAAATGCAAACATAGATTTATTCAAAAAGATCAAAAAGATCAAAAAGATCAAAAAGATCAAAAAGATCAAAAAGATCAAAAAGATCAAAAAGATCAAAAAGATCAAAAAGATCAAAAAGAAGATTAATATCATGAAGGAAATGAAGTGAGTGAGTTCTTCATTTCCTTGTGAGTTAATGCTTAAGACTGATTGAGTTTTAAAGCCACTTCAGCCAGTCGTTTGCCCTGTACTTCGCACAAAACTTTTTCATCTGGGCTTAAACCCTGATCATGCCGTGGGCCACTGACATGACTGGCACCGTACGGCGTACCGCCAGTCTTGGTATTGGACAAGGCAGCTGTAGCATTACTGAGCCCCATAATCATCATACCGTGGTGGAATAATGGTGGCAGCATAGTCAACAAGGTACTTTCCTGTCCGCCATGCATGGAGCCCGATGCGGTAAAGACACAAGCCGGCTTACCATGCAACGCGCCATTCAGCCATAGACTGGTGGTCTGATCCCAAAAGTATTTCATTTCTGAGGCCATATTGCCAAAACGGGTCGGTGAACCTAAGGCCAAGCCAGAACACTGGGCCAAATCCTCTAAACTGCAATAAATATCCCCTTCTGCCGGGATACTCGGCTCGGCTATGGTTACGACGCTAGAAATATTCGGGACAGTCCGAATTTTTACCGCCATTCCTGCCGATTCAACGCCATTGGCTATCAGATGTGCCATTTCTTTCGTTGAGCCATATTTACTGTAATATAAAACAAGAATATAAGGTTGCATGAGGCTTCTTATTCATTACTTAAAAAAATAAAACTATACGATATTCTGTAACTTTTTTGGTTAAGCTAATGGATGAAAATTCATGATGATTAAAAAAATTGAGATTGGATGCACATGATTGTTGAGTATTTAAAAAAGTTACCCTTTTATGAGAAACACTGGTTTCAGTTTATTTTATTCGTACTTCGACGCTTTGAAGCAGACCGTTGTCGTGAGCAAGCCGGTTCTCTGACCTATACTACGCTTTTCGCAGTCGTGCCGATGTTGACGGTTTTCTTGGTCATTATTTCATCGATTAAAGCCTTAGAGCCTGCACGACAACAATTGCAACAGCTGATCTACAGTAACTTTCTACCCAAAACCACGATTGCCTTTGATAAAGCGCTGAATGCCTTTACCGATAAATCCAGTAATTTAACCGTGATTGGTATCCTGTTTTTATTCATTACGACCGTATTGATGCTCACCAGTATCGAAACGGCCTTTAACCGAATTTGGCGAGTGACTCAGACCCGAGGTGGAATTATCGGGTTTATGCGCTACTGGACTATCATTTCGCTGGGACCGATTTTACTGGGTAGTGCCTTCGTCATTTCATCAACCGTGGCTTCCATGAGTGTCCTCAGCAATAACTTTGCCGGGTATGAACTTAATGGTGCTTTTGTCCTCTGGGCCATTTCCTTTTCTCTGACCGTACTCGGATTTTTCATTCTCAACTGGACCATCCCCAATCGCAGTGTGCCACTCAAGTCTGCATTTATTGCCGGCCTGTTTAGTGCAGTGGTGTTTGAGCTGCTTAAAAACCTGTTCGGTTTTGTGATGTCAAACTTTACCAGTTATGAGATTGTCTATGGTGCATTCGCCGCTGTGCCGATCTTTCTACTGTGGATTTATTTATCCTGGAATATTGTCTTACTCGGCGTTGAGATCAGTTATGCCCTGACGGCCTTTGAATCTGGTCAGGATCATAAACGTCACCCAATCATCATGCTGCTGGATCTATTAGAGCTGTTTCATAAAAAGCAAAAAACTGGTGAGAGCATTAGTGAAGCAGAAGCATTAGATGCTTTGGGTCGTGATGAAATTGGTCGCTGGCCAAACTATGTGAGCATGTTTGAAAAACAAAATCTGATCAAACGTACCGATGACAATGAATATGTCTTGGTACGTGATCTGGATCAGGTGAGTTTTTGGGACTTTTATCTGCAACTTCCTTATCCATTGCCACGTAAGCATCACTTCACCGAGGCACATACCGAGGAAATCTGGATGCAGAAATTCTCGCCTAAGCTACAGGAAACCGATCAATATCTGGAAGAAAAGCTGAGTTTTCCACTTTCCGAATTGTTCCGGAATAAATAATCCTAAATCCTCTCGCTTGAGAGGATTTTTTTAAGTTGTTTGCGTAGACTTCCAGCAGACGATCGCACCTGCGGTCACCAAAGCAGTACCAATCCAAAAACTCAGCTCGGGTCGAATATCCAGAATCAGCATCGACATAACTGAAGACAGAATTGGCATAAAATAGGTGGCCAAAATCAGTACCTTGATATTGCCGTACTGCATGCTCTGATTCCAGTTACTATAAGCAATCCCGATCAGACTGCCTACTATGGCGATTTCCAGCCAGAGCTTCAATGAAGGCATCCTGAAAGGCTCATCCAAGCCCAGATGTAAGCCCCATAACGCAATGACGGCGACCACAAAAAAAATCGGTACGCCGTTTTGTCCACGACCATATTTTCTGGTCAGAATGCAATAACATGGCCATAACAAGGCACCGATAAAAGCAAAGCCATAAGCCCAAGGATTTTCAGCTAAAACCTGCATAAGTTTCGATAGATTGGTAATTTCAGGATTGACCACCAACATCAGACCGACTACAGCAAGCAAAAATCCTGGAATGACCCAAAGACGCGCCTGCAATTGCCGGGCAAATATCGAAAAGACAATCATCAAGGGTGGCCAGAGATAATTAATCATCGCAATCAGCATCACCTGTTCACGGTGATCCGACCAGGCAACTGCAACAAGAAATAGAATTTCATAAGCAACGAACAAAGCCCCACACCCCAATAGATAGCGCTTCGACATTTGCCTGATTTTAGGAAATCCAATCAATGCCAGAATCGCCAGACTACTAAAACTGTAAATCAGGGCAATCCCCTGCACCGGACTGGTAGATTCGGTAATCAATTTGACCACAGCCACCAGACTGGCCCAGATCAGAATGGAAGACAGGCCAATCCAGGTGGCCAGTTTCATCGACCAGACGTTCATGTTTGCTCTTGAGGATTGTTCGTTGTATTCGGTTTTTTCAGCCATCCCTGCAAGCTCACCAGAATCACGCCCAGCATGGCCATACAGGTTCCAACAATAAAATTCAGTTCGATCTGTTCATCCAGAATCAGTACCCCAAACAGCATGCCAAATACAGGCGTTAAAAAAGAAAATACGCCCAAACGTGAAGCCAGATAATGTTTCAGCATCCAGAACCAGATCAAATAACTGGCAAAGGAAATCAGCACGGTATGAAAGATCAGACTGGAAATAGACAGGGTCGTCCATTGAATGGTTGCTTGCCCACTAAAAAAGGCCAAGGGTAGCAATAATATGCCGCCCATCAATAATTGATAGAATAAGGTCTGGGTGGCAGGTGCTTCAGCCAGTCGGCTCAGACGTACACTGACAGTGGTGGCTGCCCAGAATATACCTCCGAGTAAGGCCAGAAAATCTCCCCACAAAGCATCGGTTTGTAAAGTAGAGCTTGTCTGTGGTCTGAGTAAAAAACTGACCACAATCCCGCTAAATGCCACGAAGATACCGCCCCATTGCACACGCGACAAACGCTCTGCCGGCAATTTCCAGTGCAGACCCAATGCGACAAAAATCGGCGCAGTATAAAGCAAAACAATGGTATGCGAAGCTGAGGTATAGCGTAGTGCTTCCCCAATCAGATAAAACTCGGTTGCGAACAGTATTCCGACCAGCAATCCTGCAGGCAAATAGCGGGTGCTCAAAAGCTGACGGCGCACGCTCTGCTGAATCAGGGGATACACCATGATCGCAGACAAGGCTGAACGCAAGGCAATTTGCATCAAGACTGAAATATCACTGGCCGCCCATTTCAGCACGACCTGTTGTAGCCCCACAACATACATAATACAAACATGATGGCAGATGCTTTGGCATCTAGCGCCTGACGTTGCTTCACCCCTACTCCTGTGACCGCTTTAAAGTGCCCACTATAATCTTCTCTGCGGTAAAACAATACTTTTCTATTATTTTGCCAGCGCTGTAAATATTTTAAAACTCGATAAAAAAGGACTGCGTTCGCAGTCCTTTCAATCAAAAAATAAACCGTTCAGCTTATTTAACCCAAGTCGTCCAGATATAATCCTGAGACTGGCCTTTCAGGATCATTTTTAACTGATCGCCTGCATGCAATGCCGCCACACCTGCGGGTGTACCCGTCATCACCACATCACCTTCTTCTAAAGTGAATACCTGGCTAATATCTGCCAGTAAAGTCGCGATATCAAAAATCAATAAAGCGGTATCGCCTTTTTGACGCAGTTCTTCATTCACCTCCAAAGTGTAATGCACATCTTGCCAGTCCGCGACCACATCATTCACAGGAATCCAGTCTGACAACAGACACGAACCATCAAAGGCTTTGGCACGTTCCCAAGGCTGGCCTTTTTTCTTGAGTTCATCCTGCAAGTCACGCAGGGTCAAGTCCAGACCTAAAGTCACCGCACCCACCGCTTGCAGTGCTTTTACAGGATCATTTTCTTTGCTTAAAGTCCGGTCAATACGCAAACTGAGTTCACATTCATAGTGGCAGTTGCCCCACTCCGGATTCCATTCAATCCCTGCATCAAGCGAGCCTAAGGCACTCGGTGGCTTAATAAATAAGACCGGACGATCAGGGATCGCATTTCCGAGTTCTTTGGCATGATCGGCATAACTGCGACCAACGCAGACAATTTTGGATGGGCGTGTACTCATGATCAAAACTTTCCTTTATTTGTCTTTATATCGATCTCTGGATTATTTTTTAAATGTATTCTCAAAAATGTTTTGCTCAGTCGCATCTTTAAAGGCACGTTTTGGCACAATGATGACGGTACGGTTTTTCAGTTCTAGCATATAGGTCAGTTTGCCGGCAGCAAAATTCTGCACCTCACTATACGCTACCAGCTTGCTACGCTCATTATTAAAAATCTCCGCATAGTCCTGATACAGATCAAGGCCTTGTTCACTCTTACCAAACTGATATTTGACGAACTGGCGTTTAAACATCATCGGCAGAAACCAGTAACGCATGATGCCTTGCAGGATCAGGAAGAATGCCCCCAAAGCCACGTAATAGCGTCCTACCCCGTCAAAGCCCATCGAAAAGCCCCAAAGGATAATCCCGATACTGACCAGAGGCGTCAGAAAACGTGAAATCTGCTTTTTGCCAAAAGTCGCCAAGGCAAAACCATCCTGAGATTCTTCTAAAGTCAGAAAATAACGGGTCGATAAAGTCGGTGCTGACTCAGTCATAGCATCACATCAAAAAAATAAAATCTTGCCCAATACTATAGCAAAATATGCACAATGCTTATGGCCTGACGCATCAATTACATAACTTTGCTTTGGAAAAACGTGTATTTAGTTTTAAATAAACAGCAATTAAAACAAAAAATATGCAACAGGATGTTGAATGAAAGGATTCAAGCAATGTATTGCAATCGGTATCTGTTCGGGTCTGTCTACTCTATCACTGGCCAAGATCATTCCCTGGGATGCAGAATTACCCAGTAGCCTGAGTGCTTATCCGGGCAATGCCCAACAATTGGCAGAATTAACAGGCGAAAGGATTCTGATTTATGCGCATCCGGTGACTAAAACCCAGCTTCCTACCTTAAACAGTAAGGCCACCAGCAAGGTACAATTTTATAGTGCCGCCGTGGTTTTGCCTATGGCTGAAACACAGGTCGAGAAATTGCTACAGCATTATCCGGATTATGTTGGCCTGTTTCCGACTTTAAAGTCAGCCAAAATTCTAGAACAGCAAGGTTCGATTCAGCAGGTCAAATATCAGGTGCATATCCCCACACCAATTCCGATATTGAACTTCAAAGAAACCGTGGTGATGCAGCATCATCTGGGCAATAACAGCATCAGCACTTTAATTATTGATGCACCCATTCCTTATGGCGCGGGAAAACTGGAATGGTTCGCGCTTGATCCGCACAGAACTCTGGTGACAGTGACCCAGTGGGGCGACCTGAACCAGCCTAAAGGTTTTCTATTCAGTAAAATTCTCAATGCCCTGCCTGAAGCCAAACTTGGCATTCCTCCCGGTACCAACGCATTTCTACTCGAAGCACTGCAACAGCGTTTTAAAACCAGTCATGCCACAACACTCACCGCCCCGACTCCACAACTGAAATTTAATTCACAACAGCTACAGAAGATTGCCCAGCTTAGTCAAAAATCCGGCCAACCAGTCAGTTTTATTTTGCCCAGCTATCAGATTAAAGAAGGAAAAGCGTCAGAAAATTTGAGATTTAGCAGCACCTATCAATACTTTCCGCATTCGGTAGACAAGCTACGACCGTGGTTGGCTGCACAAGCCAGTCAACAGCTTTTCCCGCGCCAGATCAAGAAAGTCGAACTTAACCCGATCAATACCCAAAGTGTAGATGCCAACTATAAAGTTTCAGTGGGCTTAGGCGTGATTCAGATTCCATTTAACTTCAAGATGCGTTTTTACCAGCCCGATCCCTTGCAGAATCAGTTCAATGCCAATGGTGGCGACTTAAAGTTTGTCAAAGGCAGCATGAAGCTATTGCCGCAATCACAAGGTAATCTGTTCCAAATCACCAGCAGCATGAAGATTCATGATCAAGCACCGTTTTTATTAAGGGCCATGCGCAGTCTGCCCTATCACGATGTATTACCTGCGGTGGGTGGCAATACCGTCTATGCACTCAAGGTACAGCAAAAATTAAGATAATCAACGAATCGGTAGTTATTGGTTTTTTATATGAAAAAGCGTTAAATATCACAGACGTAAAAAAACCGCATCAATGTGCGGTTTTTTCAGAATTCTTATCAAGATTGGTGCGCTCAGAGAGATTCGAACTCCCGACCCCTTAGTTCGTAGCCAAGTGCTCTATCCAGCTGAGCTATGAGCGCGACGTCTTGATGGGGTGCATTATACGGCTTTTTTAAGGCTTGTTAAGTGTTTTTTAATAAAAGCACAACTGAATGTATAGTAATTAAACGATACAGCAGTATTTACAGTTTTCTGTGAGAATTTCTGCACATTTAGAGCTAAAAACAATTAATACCATCCGGACTTTGACGCTGCATTCAATGTGGCGACAAGCTCCATTTCATCCTGATGAAAAGTACACAGCAAATACCGAGAAAGATGTTCCCAAATTTCAGGCACAAAAAAACCGCTATGAAAGCGGTTGATTGTTCAAGTTGGTGCGCTCAGAGAGATTCGAACTCCCGACCCCTTAGTTCGTAGCCAAGTGCTCTATCCAGCTGAGCTATGAGCGCGTAACTTGTGTGCCTAGGTTGGCAATACGTTTTTCTGCTTAACTTACTTGGTGCGCTCAGAGAGATTCGAACTCCCGACCCCTTAGTTCGTAGCCAAGTGCTCTATCCAGCTGAGCTATGAGCGCGCGACATAAGTAAGCGTGGCGGTGAGAGAGGGATTCGAACCCTCGATACAGTTACCCGTATGCGTCCTTAGCAGGGACGTGGTTTCAGCCACTCACCCATCTCACCGTAACGTGCGGCCATAATACAAATTTCGGCATGGCACTGCAAGCGCAGCATCGAAAAAAAGTGCATATTTTTGCTCGTTTAAATACTTTTTAAGCAATTCAACGATTTTTCGTACATTTTCCTGCTCAAAAAACCGAATAAATTTCCAGTTATCTAAAATGAACAGAAAATTGAAAACTTAAATGGATTATTGCAATCATTTACGTGCAGTCTGCGCACACATGTTTTATGCTAAACCTATCTCCTAAGATAAATTTAAAGACATGATGAAAAACTGGGTCGATCCTGAAGCAAAAGCTGAAGCCGAACGTTATGACAACCCTATCCCAAGCCGTACGCTAATTTTAGAAACCATAGAAAAAAATAATGCCCAGTCTCATGCCGACCTGGTAGAACATTTCGAAATCGCAGATCAAAAAAGTATTGATGCTCTCAGCCATCGTTTAATTGCGATGGTGCGTGACGGGCAATTGATGAAAGATGGTTATAAATTCCAGATTGCCGTCGAGCAGCCTGAATCCGAAGCGACGGTTTATATCAATTCCCGCGGGATGGGAACTGCCAACATTTCTGGCCAGGACGATCTCTTACTGGCTGAGCGTGAACTACGGCTGGTCTTTAATGGCGACCGTGTCAAAGTACGTCAAACTTCAGTAGACCGTAAAGGTAAAGCCTGGGGTTATGTGACTGAAGTTGTGCAGCACCGCGTTAAGCAGATCATTGGTAAAGTTTCCCTATATGAAGGTGAATACTTTGTTCAACCTGCCAGCCCAAATGCGCATCAGCCCATTACTCTTGAAAAAGAACTGATTGAACATGCGCAAGTCAATCTGGGTGATTCGATTCGCGTGGCGATTGATACTTATCCGACCCGTGAAGAATTTGCGACCGGTCATATTGTCCAGTCCATGGCAGATAAAGCCGATACCGAAATCATCATTCCACAAACCATTTTAGAATATGGTTTGCCCTATGAATTCCCGGAAGAAGTGATTCAGGATGCAGAAAGCTTTAAAGAACCAACAGAGAAAGACCGTGAAGGTCGTGTGGATCTGCGTGATTTAGCTTTGGTCACTATTGATGGTGAAGATGCACGTGACTTTGATGATGCAGTATATGCTGAAAAACGTCCGGGCGGTGGCTATCGCGTGGTCGTAGCGATTGCCGATGTCAGTCATTATGTACGTACAGGCAAACCGCTGGACGATGAAGCTCAGGAACGCGGAACTTCTGTCTACTTCCCGCACTTTGTTTTACCAATGCTGCCTGAAGCCTTGTCGAATGGCTTGTGTTCTTTAAATCCGGCTGTTGATCGTCTCTGTATGGTCTGTGATTTAAAACTGTCACGTGCCGGTCGTGTTACCGGTTTTGAGTTCTATCCATCCGTGATGCACTCTAAAGCACGTTTGACTTATGATCAGGTTGCCCAATATCTGGAAGGCGACAGTCAGGCCATTACCGAAGATCGCGAAGTTCGCAAGTCGATCAACACCCTGTTCCAACTCTATCAGGTTCTGAAAGGCTTACGTGCTGAACGTCATGCCATGGAATTTGAAACCGTTGAAACGTATATGACTTTTGATGAGCTGGGCGGAATTAAAGAGATTTTGCCGCGTAGCCGTAATGATGCGCATAAGCTGATTGAAGAATGTATGTTGCTGGCCAACGTGGCAGCCGCAGAATATGCATTGAAAAATGAAATTCCGATGTTGTACCGCGTACATGAGCCACCTGAGTTCTCGCGTATTCAAAAAGTCCGTGATTTCGTCAAGCTGCTTGGTTTGAAATTCCCGGAGCAACCGACCCAAGCAGATTATCAGGCGGTGATTGAAGCGACCAAAGACCGCATAGATGCACCAAGCATTCATGCGGTGTTATTACGCTCCATGATGCAGGCTTATTACGGCCCTAACAATGCGGGGCACTACGGTCTGGCTTATGAGGCGTACACACATTTCACTTCGCCAATTCGACGTTATCCAGACCTGTTATTGCATCGTGCCATTAAAGCGCATTTAAATAAAAAGCCATCTCCGCTTTCAGGTGGAGCTTTAGATGAAGCAGGAACACATTTCTCTGCCACTGAACGCCGTGCCGATGAAGCCTCTCGCTCGGTGACGACCTGGTTGAAATGTCATTATATGCAGCAGCATCTGGGCGAAGAATTTGTTGGCATCATTAGTGCGACAGCAGAGTTTGGCCTGTTTGTGACGCTAAAAGACCTGTATGTGGATGGTATGGTGCATGTCAGCCAGTTGGGCGATGACTTCTTTGTCTTTGATCAAGTCAGCCAGAATCTGGTCGGCCAGAATCGTGGTCAGGTCTTTGGTCTGGGCGATGAAGTCAAGATCAAGGTGGCTGGCGTCAATCTGGAAGAGCGCAAGATCGACTTTGAACTGGTACAGCAACTCAGTCATGCCGGCCGTGCGATCCGTGCTCGTGCGCCGCGCGTGAGCGAGAAAAAACCGGCAGTACGTCCAGCAGCAACAGAAGAGGTTTTTAGCAAGAATGAGCGCGAGTCTAAATCCAGCCTGAATGCCGATGGAGAACAGCCCATACGACGCAAAAAAGCCAAAGGAAAACCCAGCTCTTACAACAGCAAGTCTGTTAAAAAATCTGCAGCAAAGCCTGAAGCAAAGGCTAAAGATAAAGTAAAGAAAAAGACCAAGATCAAAAAGAAAAAGTCGAATGCAAAAGCCAAGACTGAATAATTTTTGACAGTATAAAAAGAGCGCTACGGCGCTCTTTTTTATTTATAATCAAAATATTAAAATAGGAAAAATTATAAGAATGAATACCATAACTATTTTTACTTTGATCATTTCTTTAATGGCTTTGCTTGTGACTTATGCCGTATTTAAATCTGATCAGCAACCACAAATTATAGTTTTTGCTCTTCCGTATTACGGTAAGCAATCTTTCATTCAACTACAGATAAAGAATATAGGAAAATCCATTGCCTATAATGTACAAATATCGAGTGATCAACCCATTCCTAAACGGGCCTTCGGAATTAAAAAATTAAATGCTTCAAAAGATTATTTTGATAGCGGTATTTTCAAACATGGAGTCAAAGTATTTCCACCCAATCAGAGCTATATATACGATTGGGGACAATACGGCGGCCTCAGAGAGGCTTTAGATAATAATCCTATCACCATGAAAGTCACGTATTGGTATCAGCACCCTTTAAACTTATGGAAAACTCAAATCACTGATATTTCCATCATCGATATAAATGAACTAGAAGCCTTACCCTGATCTGATGGTGGATTTATTGAACAGCTTCAAAATATTAATAAAGAATTGAAAATATTAAATACAAAGCTAGAGAAAAAACTTTAACTACCTTGATTTCCCCCACCAAAGGCCCTACATCTAGACTGAATATAGAAAATTAATTTGGCAGACCGACATGACTTTAGAAAAGGCAACTTTGCCTGTTCCACAATTTGATCAGATTACCCTGGCCGATCTCAAAGAAAAAATTGAAACAACCATTCAAGCCGGACAAAAGTTTTTAAATGAACTGACTGACACGCCAGACTCGGTTCAGGCCCAACTTGAGATTCTGGAACAGGTCGATACCCTCGAAAATAATATGAGTGAATCCTGGGGCGTGTTATCGCATCTGAATGCCGTGATGAACAATGCCGAAACCCGTGACGTCTATCAAGCCTTATTACCGGGTCTGAGCGAATACTATACACAACTAGGTCAACATACGGCGCTGTATCAAACTTATCAGCATGTTCATGATGCATCAATTTTTAATGAATTACCTGCAGCCCAGCAAAGTGCCATCAAACTGGCCTTACGTGACTTCAAACTGTCTGGTGTGGCCTTAGAAGGCGAAGCGAAGAAACGTTATGCGGAAATTTCTGCACGTCTCTCACAACTGTCTTCGGACTTCTCCAACCATGTGCTGGATGCAACTCAGGCTTATTTCAGACCATTAGCTGAAGATGAGTTAGCGGGTCTCTCTGAAAGTAATATTGAGCTGTTAAAACAATATGGCCAGCAACGCGAGCTGGATCAGCCGGTCGCTACGCTAGATTTCCCGTCTTATCTGGCAATCATGACCCATGCGGAACATCGTGAACTGCGTGAAGAGCTGTATAAAGCCTATACCACGCGCGCTTCAGATCAGTCCGAGCAGACTGAATTTGACAATACCGCCTTAATTGAAGAAATCCTCAGCTTACGTCAGGAAATGGCCAAGCTGCTCGGCTTCAACAATTATGCAGAATTGTCTCTGGCCAGCAAAATGGCGCCAAGTGTAGAGGCAGTAGATGAATTCTTGCGTGATCTGGCAGAGCATGCCCGTGCGCCGGCAACCAAGGAAATTGCAGAACTAAAAGCCATTGCCGCTGAAGATGGTATTGATGAACTGAAACCTTGGGACAGCAGCTATTATTCAGAGAAGCTGAAAATGCAGCAGTTTAACCTGTCACAGGAGGCGCTGAAACCTTATTTCCCTGCACCAAAAATCCTGCAGGGCCTGTTCAGTATTGTCAATCGCCTGTATGACATTCAGGTGATTGAACGTGAAGCGCCGGTTTGGCATCCAGAGGCGCGTTATTTCGAACTGGAAGATCAAGGTCAGGTGATTGGCGGTTTCTATTTTGACCTGTATGCACGCCAAGGCAAACGTGGTGGTGCCTGGATGAGCGGTTTCCGTTCGCGCATGCAGACCCGTGATGGCCTGCAAAAACCGATCTGCTATATGGTGGGTAACTTTACTCCACCTGTTGGCAACCGACCTGCACTGCTCACGCATGATGAAGTGATTACCCTGTTCCATGAATTTGGTCACGGCCTGCATCATATGCTGACTGAAGTGGACAATATCGCAGTGGCAGGTACGCATGGCGTGGCTTGGGATGCCGTGGAGCTGCCAAGCCAGTTTATGGAATTCTGGGCTTGGGATCAGGACAGTCTGAATCTGCTCAGTGAACATATTGAAACCAAGGAATCTTTGCCGGCCGACCTGCTCAAAGCCCTGCTCGATGCACGTTTCTTCCAATCCGGCATGCAAACCCTGCGTCAGCTTGAATTTGCCTTGTTTGACTTGAGTATTCATCGTGCCAATCCGGCTTCAAATGCGGAACAGGTTCAGGCCACACTGAATGAAATTCGTGAAAAATATGCAGTTCTGCCCACCACTGACTATAATCGTTTCCAGCACAGCTTTAGTCATATCTTTGCCGGTGGTTATGCAGCGGGATATTATTCCTATAAATGGGCCGAAGTTTTGGCCAGTGATGCCTTCGACCGTTTCGAAAATGAAGGGATTTTTAATACCACCACTGGAAAACAGTTTCGGGAAAATATCCTCGCAGTTGGCGGAAAAGATCAAGCACTTGACGCATTTATCAATTTCCGCGGACGCGAGCCAAAAATAGATGCATTGCTACGTCATCAAGGTTGGACGAACCGCTCTAAAAACGCTTAAACTAGCTTTTTAAGTTGATCACAAGGTGAGTATGATGACCATTAAACGTCGTTTCATTGCAGGCGCAAAATGTCCAAAATGTCAGGCGTTAGATCGTGTCGTCATGCTGACCTCTGGTGAAGATGAGTGGATTGAATGTATCGAGTGTGGTTATGAAGAAAATCGTCCCACACATGTTGACCAACCAGAAACACCAGCTGTTCCAGATGAAATTGGCGTGATTCAGTTTAAACCTCGTTCAGCAAAATAAAAAATCAAGGTTCAAGCTATGTCAGTAGAACAAAGAAATAACCCCAAACTTTTAATGGGGATTATGGGGGCTTTAGTTACTGTCGTTGTATTGGTGCTGCTCTATCAATGGTTGAATGCACCCTCGAAGGAGACACAACGCATGCAACAGGAGGAAATCGCAGCTGTTCCGGCAACCACATCTACAGCGACAACTGAAGAAGATACAGATGCAAGCAATGCGACTGAGGCACTCGAGACCAAAGCATTAATCAGCGGCAGCCTGTTAAAAGCGCCAGTGCCGGAAAATGCTACTTTGGCCAATGAAGAGATGGCCAAATTAGCCGATATTCAAGTTCAGCTCAATGAGCAAAAAGCCACGCTAGATGCGCAGCACAGCGATGCTGACCAGCTCATTCAATTGAAAGAGGAACAGATCAAGCTACTCGAAGCACAACTGGCTCAAGGCCAATAATCTTGATGCATTTTGGCTAGAAGATCTGCAGATCTTCTAGCCAAATTGGCTCCCTGTCTACCACAGCCACCTCACCACTATTCAAAGCCATTATTTTACTGACCTGCTCTGCTTTTTTATTTTCAGTGATGGGCGTATGTATCCGTTATGCCTCACAAACGGTTGATCATGCTACTGTGGTTTTCTTCCGTAATGTGGTCGGGCTGTTTATTTTCCTGCCTTTCATTTTTAACCAAGGTCGCGGATTTTTTAACACTGAAAAACTGTGGATGCGCACCTGGCGTGCGGTGGTCGGTCTGATTACCATGTATGGCTTTTGTTACAGTTCGAGCGCTGACCAAAACCGAATCTCCAGAAAAAATCGTATTTTATTTCTGTTTGATTGGCAGCCTGATTTCAGTGATTCCGATGTTTTGGGTGTGGCGGCCCTATACTCTGACAGAACTTCAGCTATCTGATTACTGCCGGCATTCTAACCAATTTCAGTCAGTTATTGATGTCAAATGCTTACAAACTGGCGTCGGCAGGACAAATTGGCCCGGTGAATTATGTGGCGATTTTCTTTGCCGGCATATGGGGTTTTCTGTTCTGGCAGGAGGTTCCTGATCTATATAGCCTGATCGGATTAGGGTTGATTTTCTGCGCGATTCTGCTGTGTAGCCCAATCCTGCAAAAGCGCCTGAATTCATCTAAAATCTGAGCCAAGAATTCAGATTAAATTAAAAAAGTACCCGTAGGTGCTTTTTTAGTGTCTATCTTTTATGGATACCAACCGAACAGCTTAAAGACATAAGGCACATAGGCGATGATCAGCATTGCAGGCAGCAGCACAATCACCGGTAAAATCCAGCGTTCATAACGGTAGTAAAAAGACAGATGGCGTACTTCTGCATCCGCTTCAGCCACTTCGGCATTGCCAATGGATTGTCTGGCCAACAGATGGTTCAGTGCCACCGGTGGCGTCACATAGCCCAGTTCAAAGCCAATCAGGGTGATCATCCAGAAATGCACCGGATGAATGCCGTATTGATAAGCCACTGGAGCAACAGTCGCCGAGATCAGAATCACCGCACCAAACGGATCCATAATCATTCCGACAAAAATCATCAAGCCGACAATCAGGGAAATGACCAGAATAGTACTGCTGATATCGGTTGGAAACGCTTCCATAATTTCCATACGTTCCAGCAAGCCACCGACACTCACAGAAAGTGCCATCAGGATCACCAGCGCACCAATATGCCCCACGGTTTCACTGGTGGAGATATGCATTGACTTCCAGAAACCCACCTTGCGCAGGATTTCTGTAGCATTTGAACGCTTTACACCATGATCAACAGCCAATTCTTTATCTCGCTGCCCCGCATGCTCTGCTTCACGATATTCTACATTGGCCACGCTAGCAGCTGTCGCCAGTTCAGGGGTATTTCTCGAATGTAAGGTCGCATTCAAAGTCTCATCCCAATGACCGACCGGTGGCAACGGTGCCGGTTCATGACGTAATTTATCATATAAGACAATCATCAGCAGAATGACCGGCATCATCACAGGGGCGGTAAATTCATTCAGGTCTGTCGACAAAGCATATTTGTAGAATAGCCAGATCAGAATAAAAATCACGATATAAGGAATAATCGCAAGGAAGGCACGACCTGATTGAGGAGCTGCGATGGTTGGTGCGGCAATCCGGAATTTATTTTCTGCAAAGAATAAAGAAATTACCAGGAATAAAGTCGAGCTGAGCAGGAAGACATAAATCCCATAGTGATAGAGCAAATCAGTAGTTACTTCTTTATTCAGTGATGCTACCACGACGATCAGCAAGCATGGACGTAAGACCACACCCAGTGAACCGGACATTGCAGTGGCGGCCAGTGCAAACTGACGGCGTCCACCTGCATTCCAGACTTCCTTATAAATGATCGCACCTGCGGCAATCACGAAAATCCCTGATGCACCGGTATAGGCAGTCGGTAAGGCAGCGGCCAGCAGAATTAACCAGGTCAAGGTTTCAGGGGCCAGATTCCATGGACGCAGAATATTCAGGAACATATCCACGACCCGGGTCTGTTTCAGCAACATACCGGCCCAGATAAACAAGGCCAGATTCAGGAAAATACTGGAAAACTCGACCAGTTGCCCCAGATAAATCCCCTGTCCCATTGGATAATCCATAAAGAAAGTGAAATTTATTCCTGTAATAATGGCCATATAGGCATACAGTGGCACACTCAAAAAGGCCAGACCAAAACTACCGCCCTCACGCGTTGGTTTTGGTTGTTTAACCACCTGATATAAACTGATCAAGGTTAAGCTGCTAAACAGAATCATCCACAGCCAGTAGATGTATTTCATCTCGCCCATCGGTACGCCCGAGTTCAGCACAGACTGGTATTGACTGTAGGATGAGAATGCCAGAAAAGCATTACCCAGCAGCATGGCGACCGAATAGACTTTAAAATCGATACGTGTACTTGGACTACGCAGACCAATATGATGGGTTTTTAGGGTAGCACTGATCGCAGCGAATACCACCATGATGACCAAGAGCAAGGCCCGGTTCTCAGTGCCAAACTTGAATATTCCAAAGAAAGACGTTTCAAAGGCCCGATAAGCCCGAATACTCGGTTGTGCTTCGACATGTTGAATGGCTTTATCGTAGAACAGATAAGATTCTTCACAAACCTGCTGTGCCTGTAATACCGCAGCCCGGACATCCGCTTGCGAGCGCACGCCGAAGAAATCAGCATATTCATCGGCTGCATCGGCTTTCATCTGCTGCTGAACACGCTGATCGACATTGATATTGCGTTCACATTGTGGACGTGTCGGTTCAGCACGTAAAAATGAATATTGCATCCCGGTTGCCGGATCGCCATAGAGACGCTCCCCCATGCGCAGCAACTGGCCGTGAATCATTTCTCCAGTACCAATAATCAGTGTAAGCAAAAGCAAGACCAGCACCACGAAGGTCGAGATCCACTCTGTCCAGATATAACGCAACAGACCTAATCCTGATCTGTTTTGATCATCATTTTGCATGTATATTCCTATTTTTATTTTAGCGGCCTGTGTTTGTTCTAGGACGCTGATCTTCCCTTCTGTCCCCGAAAATTCCTTTTCAAAGGTCAGGATTTTTATTCTATGTTTTGACTCTGCATCAAAATCAGCACAATAAAAATGACAATTTATATTTTCTTTTTGTTTTTTCTGCCAAGTGCTTTATTCATTGCTTCACTTTAGCTATCCCGAAAATAGTTGCTGACAATATAGGCCAGCGCCAACATCACTCCCCAAATTACCCCGAGCAAATGTGCTTCGACCAAGACCGGACTGCCAATCAGCTGTGCAGTCCCGACATTGCCAATGGTATTTTCCCAGACCAGTTTGCCAAAGATCAAAAATAACACCAGTGCAGCAAAACTGCGTTCCCGCTTATACAGCAAATGTACACAGGCAACGGCAACATAGGCACCATGCAGCACACCCGACAAGCCAGCGTAGGCTTCAATATTGGGTAAGAAAAAATAAAAACTTAAACTGATCAAAGGTGGCAAGATCAGTAAAATGGCAGAAAAGTGCCATAGAATAGCGCGTGGAAAAATAAAAGGCAGACAGATAAAAGCGAGAATATTCAGGAAATAATGGGTCCACCCCACATGTACCCAATGTGCCGTCCACAGTCGCCAAAACTCACTGAGCAAACTCTCTTGCCAGTAGATGAAACTATCCTTGAAAATTTGCAGACATGCACAGAGAGAGACAAAAGCCGCTAGAAAAATAATTTTTCGTCGAACATGTTGATCTAGCATCAGCTTATGCTTCTCCCTAACCATCTAGTTTAATTTCATCCTTAAAATTCTATGCAGGCTATCTGGGTTACAGGTCTGCACTGAACAGGTCATCGAGTTCCGAAGAGCTGTCTGATTCATCCCAGAAACGTTGCATGCCATCATCGGCGCTGCGCACACCAGTATTTTCTGTCCAGTAACGATCTGAAATTCCACCGACCATAATCGCTGCCATACTGTCGATCAGCTTGAACTGTGGATTTACCGGCTTTTCCTCGGTACGGGCCTGCGCAAAGGTTTTTAAAGCATCGCGGATTTTGGCATCGTCACCACTGGCCTGTGCTGCTACAGCATATAAAGCATGCGATAAACGTACACCTTTTTGCTCACCAATTTGTGTAGATTGTTTTAATGTTTGGTAAGGATCAGGTTTACCATCGCTTGCACCTGGTAATAAAGTCCAGATCACAGCACGCGTAGCATTCGGTGCTCCCCAGAATTTGGCATTATCCAGACAGGTCATACCACGTTCGACCACAGCAGCGATATCTTTGGGTACATGCACTGCGCCGCCGGAATTAATATCATTGGTCATGGCTTGTAAACCGCTGAGCATGCCCAGCAGATAAACCGTTTGCTCCATATCGCTGTTCATGCGCGGGCATTCTTCACCCAAGGCTTTTTGATATTTTTTTTCATAACGGCTCTGGAACAATTGATAACCGGTATATTGACGCTGTGCCGCTAGAGCCGCCCAGCGCTTCTGCTCAATTCGCGCATCTTGGGCTTCCGCTACCTGGTTGGATTTTGAAGCACGCAAATAGCGTAACTCAGCTTCCAGCGCCTTTTGCTCGGCACAAATGCCGGCAGCCGAATACATCAATACGGCTACTCGCGTCGGATCCGCTCCCATTTCTTTGGTTGCCATGATGGCCGGAGTTAGAGAATTGCCTGAATTACAGACCATCTCGGCATCATCCATGGCTAAAATTGGCGGGACAATATGGTTTTCGGTAAAACCCAGTGCGACATTGGCACCGGTTTTAATGACATGGGAACACCCCGTTAATACTGTTGTTGTTATTGCAATGGTCGCCATACCTTGGCATATTTTACGGACGCCTGACATTTTCCTGTCCTCTATAATTGTGATTATGTCCATCTTTCTGTTAAAGATATCAGAAGCATTTTGTGAATAAAAGAGTATTTACTCTAATCCGGACCAGACACTGTGCCATCAAACTGGCCGACTGCAATTGACTTGATCTGTTGAATTCCCAAATTTTGGGCAAAAAAAAGTAGCATTGCGACGGTTCAGCACATGCTACTTATTAACTGTACAAACAGAGAGCCGGTAATAACTCTGCTTGATTAAGATGAAAATTTATCCTTCAGCACCATCGCGAATTGTCCAACCACCAAAGCTGAAACAATCACTACGATCAAAAACATCCACACTGGAGATTCTATTGAATTCTCCCGTATTTGCTGTTGGTGCGTTCAATGTACAGGCTAAAAATAAAACATAGGCGGGAAATTGTCATACAATTTATCTTACTGATAAGTCATTATTATTTTCTGTCTGACAATGAAAGCGTATTAATGATCTAAGTATCTGTTTTATTGAAACTTCAATCAAGTGATTAAAATAGCGTTGTCTGACAACTAGATAAGTTTGGTCAGAACTTTCAGGGATTTCCATTGTTTTAGCGGCAATTGGTCACACCAGATCAATAAAGGCTGAGCCTTGGCGTGCTGAAAATACACCACAATATAAGCTTGATGATCAATCACATGACTAACACATACCCGACAGGTGGGCCGAGATTTGGCCGTCAATGACCATTCACGTCCATCCAGATATTCAAACTGTTCAATCTGGGGCGTCTTGCGATAAAACAGCTGATAAATCACCAGTCCCATCGCAGCAGACAGCAGCCAAATTGTAATTGGCAGTAGCTGATACAGCAGATACATCAACAGTGCAAAAATAAAAAGCTGAAAAGCCAGTGCACAATAACTGCGTTTCAGCTTGAAACAGCGATTATCCATGAACGTAAAATTTAAGCTTCTTGATCAAATCTTTTAATTCAGGACGCGGCGGCTCAGAGACTTCCATAAACCAGTCCAGCAGATCTGGATCTTCCTGATCGACCAACTCAGCAAACATCTGCTTTTCAAATGGATCAGCAGTTAAGTAGTAGTTTTTTACGTAGGGATCAAAATACACATCCAGCTCTTTTAGGCCACGACGCGCGCGATAAATCACTTTGCGCTCTTCTAAGGTGATGTCATCAGTCATCGAATTTCCCCAATTCGTTATAAACCGGAATAGTTTACCTGAAGCCATCGCTGAATTTCGAGGGATTTCATACAAATGACCAAAAGCATCAGCATATTTAAGTTATTTGAACATTCCGCTCATTGTTGCTGATCTATGCTTGACCTACTTTAAAGCAAACAGATCAGAATAAGGAATAACAAGATGCAATCTGCAGCCATTCGCCCGCTTGCCCCGATGCTGCCCCGCCAGCTTTTTACTGCCGAACATGAAGCATTTCGTCAAACCGTACGCAAGTTTTATGAAAAGGAAGTTATTCCGCATAGCGAGCGCTATGAAAAGCAACAGCATGTGGATCGAGAGCTCTGGACTAAAGCGGGTGAACTGGGACTACTCTGCGCCACCATGCCAGAGCAATATGGCGGCTCTGGGGTAGACCGGCTGTATAGCATGATTCTGATTGAAGAACAGGCTTATGCTGGTGATTCAGCCACCGGTTTTTCCCTGCATTCGGATATCGTCGCCAATTATCTGCTGAACTTTGGTAATGAAGCCCAAATGCAGCAATGGCTACCGAAAATGGCATCTGGAGAAGTAGTTACCGCCATTGCCATGACCGAACCGGGAACCGGCTCAGACTTACAGGCAGTACGTACCTCTGCGGTACTGGATGGCGATGACTATGTGATTAATGGATCCAAGATCTTTATTACCAATGGCTATCTCTGTGATATGGCGATTGTGGTCTGCAAGACCGGTCATAGTGACAAAGGCTCGGCCAATCTCTCATTGATTATGGTCGAAGCCGACCGGGCCGGATTTAGCAAAGCTAAACCGCTGAATAAAATCGGCATGAAAGGCCAGGATACTTGCGAGCTGTTCTTTGACGATGTACGCGTACCACAAGAAAACTTGCTCGGTCTGGAAGGCATGGGCTTTATGATGTTGATGAAAGAACTGGCCTGGGAACGCCTGATTGTGGCAATTATGTGTCAGGCTGGCGCTGAAGCTGCTTTCGCACATACAGTGAAATACACCAAGGAACGTCAGGCCTTTGGCAAGAGTATTAGCCATTTTCAGAATACCCGCTTTAAACTGGCAGAAATGCGTACCGAAATCGAGTTTTGTCGCGCTTATCTGGATCGCTGCATGGAGCTGCAACTCAAGCAAGAACTAGGCATCGATGCCGCTGCTGCGGCCAAATACAAGATTTCAGAAATGTGTAGCAAGGTGGTAGATGAATGCCTGCAATTGCATGGTGGTTATGGCTATATGCTGGAGTATCCAATTGCCCGGGCCTATATCGACAACCGCGCCAACCGGATTTATGCTGGTACCAACGAAATCATGAAAGAACTGATTGCACGTTCACTTTAAACTGGACGCATAAAAAAGGAGTCACTCAGGACTCCTTTTTCTTTAGTTCGATATCCGACTTTAAGAGACCAGACGCGGTTTATGTTTGAGAGCCTTGCTGTTTTTTTTAAATTTCAGCACCCTATCTTCAAACGAAGCTTGTTTGAGTTCCTTACGATCTGCCAGATAATTGTTGCTGACTTTCCACGGTGCATGTTTACCTTGTTTTGGCATCACATCTGCGGCACGGGCAATATAGCCCGAACTGAGACTACCCATCACAGTATCCTCTAGCAATTCAGTCTGATCACCCTGAGCGATGACTTCAGCATAGCCCTGCTGATCCATATAGTTCAGCAAACGGCAAATGTACTCAGCGGCAATATCCACTTTTAAAGTCCAAGAGGCATTGATATAACCAATAATTAGCGCCATATTCGGCACATCACTAACCATGATGCCTCTATACAGCATATGTTGTGAGGTATCGACAGGTTGACCATCAATCGTCGCCTGAATTCCACCAAGAATCTGGATATTTAAGCCTGTGGCTGAAACGATAATATCTGCCTCCAGATGTTGACCCGATTTCAGCTGAATGCCGGTTTCAGTCAAGCTTTCGATCTGATCGGTTACAACTGATGCCTGCCCTTCACGTAAAATTTTAAACAGATCACCATCCGGCACCACGCATAGGCGCTGATCCCACGGCTCATAATTCGGGGTAAAGTGTTTCATATCCACTTTACCTTTGAGCTGAAACTGCACGGATTTAAGTAACAGCGTTTTTAACAGTTTTGGCTGTTTTTGTGCCAGGGCATAAATTCCGCGCTGCATCCCAATATTCCGGGCACGGGTAATTTTATAGGCCATATCTTCTGGTAGATACTGCCGCATCTTTGCATAAATCATATCAATAGAGGGCACTGAAGCGATATAGGTCGGAGAACGCTGTAACATGGTCACATGCCCGGCGCCGCCTTTGACCATCGCTGGAACTAAAGTAATCGCGGTGGCACCACTACCAATGATCACCACTTTTTTGCCCTGATAATCTAAATTTTCCGGCCAATGCTGCGGATGAATGAATTGACCTTTAAAAGCCTCCTGATTTGGAAACTCGGGCTGAAAACCTTGGTCATAGTTGTAATAACCGGTACAACTCAGTACGAAATTCGCAATCCAGATCTGCTTCTTGCCGTGTTCATCCTCAATCTCTACTGACCATTTGCAGGCCATAGAATCATAGTTGGCGGTTAACACACGGTGTTGATAATGAATTTTCGATTCCAGATTAAATTCATCTACTACTTCGGCCAGATAACCCTTAATCGAAGCGCCATCGGCAAGTACACTGGCTTTTTTCCAAGGTTTAAAATTAAAACCAAAGGTCGACATATCCGAATCAGAACGAATTCCCGGATATTTAAATAAATCCCAGGTTCCGCCAATGCTGGCACGTCGCTCAATAATTTCAAATGAGCGCTGCGGACAATGTTTAGAAAGATGCGCTGCCAGACCAATTCCCGAGATCCCCGCACCCACAATTAAAATATCGATTTGCTTTTCCATATTGTTCTTTTACCTAAGCGATACTATCTGTTTTTATTAAATCACAAAATTGACAATACACAATGTCAAGTTTGATAAAAAGCCATTATTTTTTTATCTTTTCAGGCCAGATTAGTTCTGCATGATGCAAATACCTGAAAATAAATTTCAGACATTAAAAAAGGCCGGTTTATTCAACCGACCTTTTCGAACAACTTGCGTTATTCTTCACGAAATTAGTTAACTTCGCGATCTACTAGCTCAACGTAAGCCATCGGTGCAGCATCACCTGCACGGAAGCCCGCTTTAAGAACACGTAGATAACCGCCGTTACGCTCTTTGTAACGAGGGCCAAGAACGGTAAATAATTTACCAACAGTTGCTGCTGAACGAGTACGAGCAAACGCCAAACGACGGTTTGCTACTGTATCGTTTTTAGCTAAAGTGATTAAAGGCTCAGCTACACGACGTAACTCTTTCGCTTTAGGCACAGTTGTTTTGATCAACTCGTGCTCGAACAAAGAGTTAGCCATGTTTTGGAACATCGCTTTACGATGGCTGCTTGTACGGCCTAATTTCACACCACTATTACGATGACGCATGGTGATAGTCCTACTTAATTAACGGCTACGATAGGCGAAACGATCGTCCATACGGAGACTAGCCGGTGGCCAGTTCTCTAAACGCATGCCGAGTTGTAAGCCTTTAGAAGCCAGAACATCTTTGATCTCAGTAAGCGATTTTTTACCCAAGTTAGGAGTTTTAAGCAACTCAACTTCAGTACGCTGTACAAGATCACCAATGTAGTAAATGTTTTCTGCTTTCAAACAGTTAGCAGAACGAACAGTTAGCTCTAGATCATCTACTGGGCGAAGCAAGATTGGGTCAACTTCTTCACGCGGCTCTTGAGCCACAGGTGCTTGATCTTTCTGAAGGTCAACAAAGATTGCAATTTGTTGTTGCAAGATTGTTGCCGCTTTGCGGATTGCTTCTTCAGGATCTACAGTACCATTGGTTTCAAGATCAATGACCAATTTGTCAAGGTCAGTACGTTGTTCTACACGAGCGTTTTCCACTGTATAAGACACACGTTTGATTGGGCTATAAGAAGCATCTAACTGCAAGCGACCCACTGGGCGAGTTTCGCCTTCTGGGAAGCGTGAATCAGAAGTCTCGTAGCCACGACCTTGAGCAACTTTCAGACGCATTTTCAATGAGCCTGAGGCACTTAAAGTACCGATCAAATGTTCAGGGTTAACCACTTCAACATTATGAGGTAAACGAAGGTCAGCCGCAGTTACGTCGCCTGCACCTTGTTTCTCTAATGTTAAGTATGCTTCATTTTGATCGAACAGCTTAATCGACAATCCTTTTAGGTTCAGCAAGAGCTCGACGATGTCCTGCTGCAAGCCTTCCAAAGTACTGTACTCGTGCTCGACCCCTTCAATCTCAACTTCTACCACAGCTGCGCCAGGTAGAGAAGAAAGAAGGATGCGACGTAAAGCATTACCCAGAGTATGACCAAAGCCACGCTCTAAAGGTTCTAGAATAACTTTTGCCGAGGTCCCGCTTGCCGCTTCGACCTTGATCGCTTGCGGAGTTAGAAACTCATTTGCAGTACGCGTCATATTGCTTCCTCAAGGATTATTTAGAATACAATTCTACAATCAAGCTTTCGTTGATTTCAGCAGGTAAATCAGAACGATCCGGTGCAGCTTTGAACGTACCTTCTAATTTAGAATGGTCGATTTCCATCCAAGAAGGCATGCCACGTTGAGTTGCTAATTCAATTGCGTTTTTGATACGTAATTGTTGTTTAGCGCCTTCGTGAACTGCGATCACATCACCCGCTTTAACTTGGATAGACGCAATGTTAACACGACGGCCATTCAAAGTGATGCTGCGGTGAGATACTAACTGACGAGCTTCTGCGCGAGTAGAACCGAAACCCATACGATAAACAACGTTATCAAGACGGCTTTCAAGTAGCTTCAACAAGTTTTCACCAGTTGCGCCTTTAACACGAGCAGCTTCTTTGTAGTAGTTACTAAATTGACGCTCTAAAACACCGTACATACGACGTACTTTTTGTTTTTCACGTAATTGTAGTGAGTACTCAGACTGTTTACCGCCACGAGCTCCACCATGTTGGCCAGGAGCTTTAGCGTGTTTTTTAGTTTTTACATCAAACGGTTTAACGCCTGATTTAAGTTGCAGGTCTGTCCCTTCGCGGCGAGAGAGTTTGCATTTTGGACCAATATAACGAGCCATGAATGTTTCTCCTTACACGCGACGTTTTTTAGGTGGACGGCAACCGTTGTGCGGGATTGGCGTCACATCGGTAATGCTGTTAATTTTATAACCCACTGCACCTAAAGCACGAACCGCAGATTCACGACCAGGACCAGGACCTTTTACAAGGACGTCCAAGTTTTTCAAACCGTAGTCTAAAGCAGCTTTACCAGCAACTTCAGCAGCTACCTGAGCAGCGAACGGAGTTGATTTACGTGATCCACGGAAGCCTTGTCCACCTGAAGTGGCCCAAGCCAGTGCATTACCTTGACGATCGGTAATAGTCACAATGGTGTTATTAAAAGAAGCGTGAATGTGTGCGACACCTTCAGAGACGGTACGAGTGACCTTCTTGCGTGCGCGAGTATCTTTAGCCATCTTTTAGCTTCCAGAAATCTTATTTCTTAATAGGTTTGCGCGGACCTTTACGGGTACGAGCGTTAGTTTTGGTGCGTTGACCGCGGACAGGCAAGCTGCGACGATGACGAAGACCGCGGTAGCAGCCTAAATCCATTAAACGTTTAATGTTCATGGAAATTTCGCGACGTAAATCACCTTCGGTCGGAACCTTAGCAACTTCTGCACGAATCGCATCAAGCTGAGCGTCATCTAATTCACGGATCTTAGTAGTTGGAGCAATACCAGCAGCAGCTAAGATAGCTTTTGAAGTATGGCGACCAATACCAAAGATATACGTTAGAGAGATAACAGCGTGCTTGTTATCCGGAATGTTTACACCGGCAATACGAGCCATTCAATTTTCTCCAAAAAGGCAGTAGATAATCAACCGCCCCACAAAAATCTTGAGGGGCGGATAATAACCTAATTCGCCTACAGAAATCAACAGGTCTTAATCAGATTAACCTTGACGCTGCTTATGACGAGGTTCTGCGCTACAAATTACGCGGATAACCCCATTACGACGGATAACTTTACAGCTACCACAAATTTTCTTAACAGAAGCTTGTACTTTCATGATGAAACCTCAAGTGCGCTTATCCCTTAGGATGAGCTGTCGTTTTTCTCATTAACGTTTGATTATCATACTGGTGCGAGGTGAGGTGTGACTGCAGCTGAGCCATAAAGTCCATCACTACTACCACAACAATCAGCAAAGAAGTACCACCCAAATAGAATGGAATACCAAATGAACTTTGCAACACCATCGGCATCAAACAAATGACGGTGATGTAAATCGCGCCAATAAATGTCAAACGACTGAGAATATGATCTAAGTAACGAGCAGTTTGCTCACCTGGACGTATACCAGGCACATAAGCTCCGCTGCGTTTCAAGTTCTCTGACACTTCTTTAGGACTAAATACCAGTGCTGTATAGAAGTAACAGAAAAAGATAATTAACGCACCAAAGAGCACCAAATACAACGGCTGACCAGGCGACAATACCAATGCTACATCTTGCAGGCTACGCTGAATAAATCCGGCATTCGGATCTGCACTACCCACCCATTGGCCTAAGCTCGCAGGGAACAACAGCAATGAGCTGGCAAAAATTGCCGGAATCACACCCGCCATATTAATTTTCAATGGCAAATGTGTCTGCTGTGCAGTAAATACACGACGACCTTGTTGTTTTTGAGCATAGTTGACCGGAATACGACGCTGCGCTTTCTCGATAAACACGATGGCTGCCAAAACACCCAGAGACAACAGACCAAAAATTACCAAGCCAATCAGGCTGGTCTGGCCATTATCTACAGATGACAAAGATTGCATAATTAAATTAGGCAATCCGGCAACAATACCCGCGAAGATGATCATGGAAATACCATTCCCCACCCCACGTTCGGTAATCTGCTCACCCAACCACATCAAGAACATGGTTCCCGCAACCAATGAGGTTACTGCAGGAATATAAAAAGCCAAACCAGTATTCAGGGTAATCCCCTGACTGATCAAGCCTGCACACATCCCGATCGCTTGTACAAGCGCCAGAAATAATGTGCCTTGTCGTGTGTATTGATTTATTTTACGTTTGCCTTGCTCGCCTTCTTTTTTCAAAGCTTCCAGCGAAGGAACCACTGTCGACATCAGCTGCACGATAATCGATGCAGAAATGTAGGGCATGATCCCAAGAGCAAGAATAGACATTCGTTCTAATGCACCACCGGAAAACATGTTAAACAAACCAAGGATAGTACCTTGGTTTGCATTAAACAGGTTTTCTAGGGCCGCATTATTGATGCCCGGTACTGGAATATGCGCTCCTAGCCGAAACACCAACAACGCACCAATGAGAAACATCATTCGACGAATAATTTCACGGTATTTCACATGAAATGGTTGGCCTTTCATCATGTTGACATGACCTGAAGAACTAGGAGTCATAGACACTGGGGATTACTCCTCGACTTTGCCGCCAGCAGCTTCAACAGCAGCTTTAGCGCCTTTAGTCAATGCAACACCTTGAACAGTGAATGCACGAGTAATTTCACCAGAAAGTACGATACGAGCACGGATCATGTCTTTACGTACAACGTTCGCCGCTTTTAAAGTTTCTAGAGACACGATGTCGCCTTCAACTTTAGCAAGCTCAGATAAACGTACTTCAGCAGTTTTCAAAGCCAATTGGCTAGTGAAGCCGAATTTAGGCAAACGACGATAAAGTGCTGTTTGACCGCCTTCGAAACCTGGACGAGTACCACCGCTCTTACGTGAGTTTTGACCCTTGACACCACGGCCACCGGTCTTACCAACGCCAGAACCGATACCACGGCCTACACGAAGGTTGTCACGTTTAGCACCTTCTGCAGGTGCAATTGTATTTAAACGCAGAGTCATGGCTTATTCCTCTACACTAACCATATAGTAGACTTGGTTGATCATACCACGGTTAGAAGGCGTATCTTGCACTTCTACAGTATGACCAATACGACGCAGACCTAAACCTTGCAGGCTCAGCTTATGATTTTTCAAGCGGTGCGATGCAGATTTAGTCTGGGTAACTTTAATCGTTTTCATGATTGATTACCCTTGAATTTGTTCTACTGAAAGACCACGTTTCGCAGCAACCTTCTCAGGAGTAGTCATATCACGCAAACCGTTGAAAGTTGCGTTAACTACGTTAGCAGCGTTAGTAGAACCACGACATTTAGTCAAAACGTTACGTACACCTACAGCTTCTAAAACTGCACGCATAGCGCCACCAGCAATTACGCCTGTACCTTCAGAGGCAGGCTGCATGAATACGCGACTAGCGCCATGACGTGCATGAATTGGGTGCTGTAACGTACCATCAACAAGGTCAACAGTAATCATGTTGCGACGAGCAGCTTCAAGTGCTTTAGAGATAGCAGCTGGAACTTCACGTGCTTTACCACGACCAAAACCTACGCGACCATTACCATCACCCACAACAGTTAATGCTGTGAAAGAGAAGATACGACCACCCTTAACAACTTTGGCTACACGATCAACGGCAACCAGCTTTTCAACAAGACCTTCGTTTTGTTCAACTTTAGCCATGATTAGAACTCCAAGCCGTTTTCACGAGCAGCATCAGCCAAGGCTTTGATACGACCATGATATTTAAAACCAGAACGGTCAAATGCAACTTTAGTAACACCAGCTGCTTTAGCGCGTTCTGCGATTAAAGCACCTACTTTTTGAGCTGCTTCAACGTTACCAGTTGTACCTGCACGTAGAGTAGCGTCTAAAGTAGAAGCTTGCGCTAATACTTTGCCACCATCTGCAGAGATAACTTGAGCATAGATGTGACGCGGAGTGCGGTTTACACACAAACGAGTCGCACCCAATGCACGGATGTGCAAGCGTGTGCTTTTCGCACGACGCAAACGGGATTGTTTCTTTTCGTTCATAAGAACCTCGCGCCTTATTTCTTCTTAGCTTCTTTACGAAGTACAACTTCGTCAGAATAACGAACACCTTTGCCTTTATACGGCTCTGGTGGACGGTAACCACGGATATCTGCAGCAACCTGACCTAAAGCTGCTTTGTCAGCAGATTTAAGTACGATTTCAGTTGCAGTTGGAGTTTCAGCAGTTACACCTGCAGGAAGTGCATAATCGATCGGGTGAGAGAAACCAAGGTTAAGATGAACAACATCACCTTTAACCGCAGCTTTATAACCAACACCGATAAGCTGTAACTTACGTTCGAAACCTTCGCTAACACCTTTTACAAGGTTGTTAAGCACAGCGCGAGCAGTACCAGCTTGCATCCAAGCGTCTTTCGACTCTTGTACTGGAGCAATAGCCAGAGTACCGTCTTCCTGTTTAAGCTCGACCAGCGCATGCAGGTTGAAAGACAATGTACCTTTAGTGCCTTTCACTTCGACCTGCCGGCCGTTCTGAGTAACTGTTACACCATTCGGTACAGTTACTGGGGCTTTAGCCACACGAGACATGAGGAATCACCTATTAAGAAACAAAAGCAATAACTTCACCACCAACGCCTGCAGCACGTGCAGCGCGATCAGTCATGATGCCTTTGCTTGTAGAAACAATTGCAATACCTAAACCTTGCTTAACGCTTGGAAGTGCATCTTTACCGCGATACTGACGTAGACCTGGACGGCTTACGCGTTTCACAGTGTCAATCACTGGCTTGCCTTCAAAATATTTTAACGTAATTGTTAAAGTTGGTTTGCCTTCAGCTTCCGCAACTTCTACGTTAGAAATGTAACCTTCTTGTTGAAGTAAGTTAGCAATTGCAACTTTCAACTTAGAATTAGGCATAGAAACAGTTTGTTTCTTCGCCATTTGTGCGTTACGAACACGTGTTAGCATGTCGGCAACGGTATCTTGCATACTCATTTATAGTGCTCCTTACCAGCTTGCCTTAACAACGCCAGGTACATCACCTTGCATTACTGTTTCACGTAATTTGTTACGGCTTAAGCCGAACTTACGGAAATAGCCATGCGGACGACCAGTTAAACCACAACGGTTACGTAGACGTACTGGAGATGCATTACGTGGTAATGCTTGCAATTTCATCATCGCTTCGAAACGTTCTTCGTCTGATGCATTTACGTTTGCAATAACAGCTTTTAATTCAGCACGTTTTGCAGCGTATTTAGCAACAGTAGCTTCGCGTTTCAATTCGCGATTAATCATACCTTTCTTAGCCATATCGACCTCTTATTTGAACGGGAAGCCGAATGCACGCATAAGCGCACGGCCTTCGTCATCGGTGCGAGCAGTCGTAGTAATGGTAATGTCCATACCACGAATACGATCAATCTTGTCAAAATCGATTTCAGGGAACATGATCTGTTCCTTAAGACCCATTGAGTAGTTACCACGACCGTCGAATGATTTCGCAGAGAAACCACGGAAGTCACGGATACGAGGGATCGCAATCGAGATCAAACGGTCTAAGAATTCGTACATACGTTCGCCGCGTAAAGTAACTTTACAACCGATCGGCCAACCATCACGGATTTTAAAACCAGCGATTGATTTACGAGCTAACGTAAGTACTGGTTTTTGACCAGCGATAGCTTGCATATCTGAAAGAGCACCATCAAGGAGTTTTTTGTCAGCAGCAGCTGCGCCAACACCCATGTTGATCGTGATTTTAGTGATGCGAGGAATTTCCATCACATTTTTAACGCCTAAAGTCTCTAATAACTGAGCTTTAAGTTCGTCATTGTAACGTGTTTTAAGTCTGGCCATGGCCTATATCAACCTATTACTTCGCTACCGCCACTGATTCACCATTTGATTTGAATACGCGAGTTTTCACGCCATCAATCACTTGGTAACCAACACGGTCAGCCTTTTGGGTTGTAGCATTAAAAACTGCCACGTTTGAAATATGAAGCGAAGCTTCCTGAGTTACAACGCTACCTTCAGCGCCTGTAGCACGGTTCGGCTTTTGGTGCTTCTTCACCAAGTTAAGGCCTTCAACCTTAACACGGTCATTAGAAACAGACAGAACAGTACCCTGTTTGCCTTTTTCTTTACCTGCGATCACAATTACTTGATCGCCTTTTTTAATCTTAGCCATGATCGCCTCTTATAGAACTTCAGGAGCCAATGAAATAATTTTCATGAACTGTTCAGTACGAAGTTCACGAGTCACTGGTCCGAAAATACGAGTTGCAATCGGCGCTTTGTTGGTGTTCAAAATAACAGCAGCGTTATCGTCGAAACGAATCACTGAACCGTCTGCACGACGGATACCGAATTTTGTACGAACCACAACTGCATTCATCACGTCACCTTTTTTAACACGTGCGCGTGGAATTGCTTCTTTTACAGTAACTTTAATAATGTCGCCAACAGAAGCATAACGACGATGCGAGCCACCAAGTACTTTAATACATTGTACGCGGCGTGCACCACTGTTGTCTGCTACGTCGAGCATAGTTTCGGTCTGAATCATTGCCCTACTCCAAAACCGAGCAACACCGGTCGAAATTTCGAAAGGCTCAAAGAGTACTCGAAATTGACCGATGATGCAACAAGAACGTTAATTACTCAGCAGCTGCTTCAACAACTTCAACTAGAGTCCAAGACTTAGTTTTAGAAATTGGGCGGCTTTCTTTAATGGTTACAACATCACCAGCTTTCGCTGTGTTGTTCTCATCATGAGCATGTAATTTTGTTGAACGGCGGATTAATTTGCCATACAACGGGTGTTGAACTTGGCGTTCAATAAGAACAACGATAGATTTATCCATCTTGTCGCTTACAACTTTGCCAGTTAACGTGCGGACTGTTTTATCACTCATTGTCCGTTCCCCTGTTTTTCGGTAAGGAGGGTCTTAATACGAGCAATCGTCTGACGAGTAAGTGCAACTTCATGCGATTTACCCAATTGACCAGTTGCTTTCGCCATACGAAGACGGAATTGGTTAAGCTGTTGCTCATCAAGCAAAGCTGTCAACTCTTCTACCGACTTTTCACGTAGATCTTTAGTTTTCATTACATTACCGTCCGAGTCACGATAGCGGTTTTAAACGGAAGCTTAGCTGCTGCAAGCGTAAACGCTTCACGAGCCAATTCTTCGTTAACACCATCAATTTCGTACAAGACTTTACCTGGTTTGATTTGGCAAACCCAATATTCCACAGAACCTTTACCTTTACCCATACGCACTTCAAGCGGCTTAGAAGTAATCGGTTTGTCCGGGAATACACGGATAAAGATCTTACCACCACGCTTAATACGACGGCTAATTGTACGACGCGCTGCTTCAATTTGACGCGCAGTCATTTGACCACGTTCAACTGATTTAAGTGCAATAGTACCGAAAGATACTGTGCTACCGCGGTGTGCTAGACCAGTGTTACGGCCTTTCTGCACTTTACGGAATTTAGTACGCTTAGGTTGCAACATGGATTATTCTCCTTTTTCAGCAGAACGATCATTGCGACGACCACGACGCTCTTGACCTTCACCACGACCACGACCGCGTTTAGCTGGACGTTCTTCTGCTGGAGCTGGGTTCATGACTTGTTTCATGCCGCCCAAAATCTCACCACGGAAGATCCAAACTTTAACACCAATCGTACCGTAAGTAGTCTCAGCACGCATAGTCGCATAGTCGATATCTGCACGAAGCGTATGTAGAGGTACACGACCTTCACGATACCACTCAGTACGAGCAATCTCAGCACCACCTAAACGGCCTGAAACTTCTACTTTGATACCTTTAGCACCAGCACGCATTGTGTTTTGTACCGCACGCTTCATAGCACGACGGAACATTACACGTTTTTCCAATTGAGAAGCGATTGCTTCAGCAACTAGACGCGCGTCTAAGTCTGGACGATCAATTTCATTGATACTTACTTGCGCAGGAACACCCATGATAGATGTTAATTCGCGTTGTAGTTTCTCAATATCTTCGCCTTTTTTACCGATTACGATACCAGGACGCGCAGTGCTAATAGTTACTTTAGCAGCGCCTGTAGGACGTTCGATAAGAATGTTGCTGATCATCGCGTTTTTAAGTTTTTTGATTAAAAACTCACGAACTTGAAGATCTTTAAGCAAGTATTCAGCGTATTGTTTCGGATTCGCATACCAGTTAGCGTTATGACGTTTCACAACACCTAGGCGGATACCGATTGGATGAACCTTCTGACCCATATCAAACCCCTACCTTAACGGTGATGTGACAAGTACGCTTAGTAATACGATCTGCACGGCCTTTAGCACGTGGCATAATACGTTTCAGGCTCATGCCTTCATCAACGTAGATCGTAGAAACTTTAAGGTCGTCTACATCTAAACTGTTATTGTGTTCAGCGTTTGCAATCGCAGATTCCAACGCTTTCTTAACTAGAACTGCAGCTTTTTTGTTGCTGAAGTTAAGGATGTTAAGCGCGTGCGCAACAGATTTGCCGCGGATAAGATCTGCAACCAAACGAGCTTTTTGTGCCGAGATAGCGGCACCGCGTAATTTAGCAGTTACTTCCATCATAGCACCCATTAACGTTTAGATTTCTTGTCAACACCGTGACCGCGATAGGTACGAGTTGGTGCAAATTCACCAAGCTTGTGACCAACCATGTGTTCAGAAACGATCACAGGAACGTGGTTACGGCCATTGTGTACAGAAATTGTTAAACCAACAAAATCCGGTAGGATCATCGAACGACGCGACCAAGTTTTGATCGGCTTACGGTTATTAGCCGCGATAGCCGCTTCAACCTTAGCGAACAAGTGCGCATCGACGAATGGGCCTTTTTTCAGAGAACGAGGCATTGTCAGATTCCTTTACTTGTTACTTAACGCGACGGTCGCGAATGATCATCTTAGTCGTACGCTTATTGGTACGTGTCTTGTACCCTTTAGCTTTTTGACCCCATGGGCTTACAGGTTGAATACCTTTGTTACGCCCTTCACCACCACCGTGCGGATGGTCAACCGGGTTCATTGCCATACCACGAACGGTAGGACGAACACCACGCCAGCGCGATGCACCAGCTTTACCAAGCGAACGAAGGTTGCTTTCCGAGTTAGATACTTCACCTAACACAGCGCGACATTCAACGTGAATTTTACGCATCTCGCCTGAACGTAGACGAACGATAGCGTAAGAACCGTCACGACCCAACAGCTGAACTGAAGTACCAGCTGAACGAGCAATCTGCGCGCCTTTACCGATTTTAAGTTCGATGTTGTGAAGAGTAGAACCGATTGGCATGTTGCGAAGCGGCAAGCAGTTACCTGGACGAATTGGAGCATCGTTACCAGACTGTACTTTATCGCCAGCGCGAAGGCCTTTAGGAGCGATGATATAACGACGTTCACCATCAGCATACAATACAAGTGCAATGTGTGCAGTACGGTTAGGATCGTATTCGATACGCTCTACAGTTGCAGGAATACCATCTTTGTTACGCTTAAAGTCAACTAGACGGTAGTGCTGCTTATGACCGCCACCAACGTGACGAGTCGTGATGTGACCGTTGTTGTTACGGCCGCCAGTACGTTTTTTAGCTTCAACCAACGGAGAGTACGGTGCGCCTTTGTGAAGGTGATCATGAACCACTTTCTCTACAAAGCGACGTCCTGGAGACGTTGGCTTACATTTTTGAATAGGCATAATTCTCGTCCTTATTCCGCTGTGCTTTCAGCGGTATCGCCCAAGTCAGCCATTTCAACATCTTGGCCAGCTTTCAGGGTGACGTATGCTTTTTTAACATCAGAACGACGTCCTAATGTTTTACCAAAGCGTTTAGACTTACCTTTAGTGATAGTCGTGTTAACTTTAACAACTTCTACACCAAAGAGTTGTTCCACTGCTTTTTTGATTTCAAGCTTGTTTGCATTGATAGCAACTTTAAACACTTGAACACCAGCAGTTTCACCTAAAACTTGTGCTTTTTCTGAGAATACAGGTCCTTGCAGGACTTGATAGATACGTTCGTTGTTCATCCGAGTTCTACCTCAATTTTCTTAGCAGCAGCTACAGACATAACAACTTTGTCGAACGCAATCAAGCTAACAGGATCGATTGCAGCAGCATCAACCACATCTACGTGTGGAATATTGCGTGCAGCAAGATACAAGTTCTCATCAACAGCATCGGTAACGATCAATGCACGAGTTGCATTCAAGTCGTTAAGCTTTGCAAGCAATTCTTTAGTTTTTGGAGCTGCAACAGCAAACTCATCAACTAAAATTAGGCGATCTTGACGAACAAGTTCAGCCATGATGCATTGCATAGCACCGCGGTACATTTTACGGTTTACTTTTTGAGACCAGTCTTGTGGACGAGCAGCAAAAGTTTTACCACCGCCAACCCAGATTGGGCTACGAATAGAACCAGCACGAGCACGGCCAGTACCTTTTTGACGGAATGGCTTGCGGCCACCGCCAGAAACGTCTGCACGTGATTTCTGAGCTTTTGAACCTTGACGGCCACCAGCTAAATAAGCTGTAACCACTTGGTGAACAAGAGCTTCATTAAATTCACGACCGAACGCAACTTCTGATAATTCAACAGCAGAGCCGGAAACAGTATTTAAATTCACGTTATTTCCCCTCAGGCCTTGATCGTAGGACGAACGATTACGTCGCCACCAGTAGCACCAGGAACCGCGCCTTTAACAACAAGAACTGAACGTTCTGTGTCGATAGCAACGATCTCAAGACCCTGTGTAGTTACGCGTTCAGCACCTAAATGGCCAGCCATTTTTTTGCCTTTGAATACGCGACCAGGAGTCTGGTTTTGACCAGTAGAACCTAAAACACGGTGAGAAAGCGAGTTACCGTGAGTTGCATCTTGCGTACGGAAATTCCAACGCTTAACACCACCTTGGAAACCTTTACCTTTAGATTGACCAGTTACGTCAACAACTTGACCAACCTGGAACAATTCAACGGTAAGCGTACCACCAACTTCACGACCTTCAAGATCAGCTTCTGTAGCGCGGAATTCTTGAACTAGACGACCAGCTGCAACACCTGCTTTCGCAAAGTGGCCTTTCTGAGCGTTAGTTACGCGAGATTCGCGACGTTCACCAGTAGTGATTTGAATCGCTTGATAACCATCAGTTTCAAGCGTTTTGATTTGAGTGATGCGGTTAGGATCAACCTCAATCACTGTAACAGGCACAGAAACACCAGCATCTGTAAAGATACGTGTCATACCGCACTTGCGACCGACTAAACCAATAGCCATGTGCATAAACCTCTAAAAAAGCGGCCTAATTAACTTAGAGTGTTAATTAACCCGAAAGCCTTAACCCAATGCGATCTGAACATCAACACCAGCTGCAAGATCTAACTTCATCAATGCATCTACAGTTTTGTCTGTAGGTTGAACGATGTCGATCAAACGCTTGTAAGTACGGATTTCGTACTGGTCACGCGCGTCTTTGTTTACGTGTGGTGATGTTAAAACGTTAAAACGTTCAATGCGTGTTGGCATTGGAATTGGACCACACACTTGTGCTCCAGTACGTTTTGCGGTTTCTACGATTTCTTGAGCAGATTGATCAATCAGGCGATGATCAAAAGACTTAAGACGGATACGAATTCTCTGGTTAGACATACCAGTAAACTCCAAGCCAAATATATAAAGAATCACTCCTGACGCATCTCACCCCACTTTAATACGGGTAAGTGTCAAGAGCAGTGAAATATCACTAAGGTCGTGATCGATGCCACGACTGTAACGATAGTTAACTACTTTATTCGCAGTTAACCCCCTTCCTATCGAAGGGTCGCTTATTATAGCCATTGTTTAATGCATAAGCAAATCCCTTTTATGGTTTTATCCAAGTTTTCAATTTACCCCCTAAAACAAGAGTTTATTTTCTGAATGCGGGGCAGTTTTCGCCAAGACATATTCTATAGCTCGATTTAATATCTGATTTCCTTCAACAAACTTATTTTTATGGGTCTTTTTTAATTCAGAGAGATCCTGAACATATTTTCCTGAAAATTGTGCAAGCTGCTCCTCATCTTCCAAAAATAAAGACAGGATTTCTGGAGTACTCTCTGGATGAAACTGAAAACCGAGCACATTTTTACCCAACTGGTACATCTGATTACGACAGGCTTGGTTTTCTGCCAGATGCACTGCCCCTTTGGGTATTTCAAAGCTTTCACTATGCCATTGCAGAATATTGAACTGTTCGGGTAAGCTAAAACATTCTTGCGGTAGATTGGCTACCTTGTGTACCGTGGCCCAGCCCAATTCCTGCTCAGGATTACGACTGACGCCCGCCCCCAATGCATTGGCAATCAATTGTCCACCCAGGCATAAACCGATTGCCGGTTTGCCATGTGACAGATAACGACGCAACCAGCGTTTCTCTATCTTTAACCAGGGGAAATTCGCCTCATCATTGACACTCATGGTTCCGCCCATGATGATCAGTAAATCGACGTCCTCAACCCTTGGCAAAGCCTCAATCTCTAAAGGACGATCCAACGGTAAAGCAAAAAACTCAGTCGCACTAATGTACGCCTGATACTGCTTTAAAAACTCATGACAACTACCATAGCCTTCACCAGCAATATGCTGAAAATAATGCACTTTTAAATGCGACTTCATGCTCCTCAACCTATTTTTTAGCTAGATAGTTTTAGGTTTTGCAAAAATGAAGCCAACTTTTTTCAAGGACCAATTTTTTTAACAATTCACAACCGAACTGGCAGTGAGTCACAGATTCTCTTAAGCTAAGGTAATATTTGATTACATTTAAGGGCATTCACGTGAAAAAAAACGCTCAAACCACCCTGATTCATGCACCACGAAAAGCCCCTCAATCCATTTCTACGGTTCAACCTCCCCTGTTTCGTGCATCGACCATTATTTTTGAGAATACTGATGCGCTATTTAATCGCCACTGGACCGATGCTTATGACTATAGCTACGGCACCCACGGCACACCCACGACATTCACCTTAGGCGATAACATCGCGCAAATTGAAGGGGGTGAATACTGCCTACTTGCGCCGAGCGGTTTATCCGCCATTAACCTGGTGAATTCTTGTTTCTTGAGCCAAGGTGATGAAGTCTGGGTTGCCGATAACATCTATGGCCCAAACATGGAACATCTGCGCAATCTGGAAACGCGTTATGGCATTGCGGTCAAAGTGTATAACCCGCTTGAGGTCGAAACCTTTACACCAAGTGAAAAAGCAAAACTGCTTTGGCTGGAAGCGGCCGGTTCAGTCACACTGGAGTTTCCAGATCTGGTCGGTTTAATCAAAAAAGCCCAGGCACATCATATTTTGACGGCGCTGGATAATACCTGGGGCGCAGGTCTGGCTTTTAATGCTTTTGATTTTGGCGAAGAGCATTTAAGTGTCGATATCACGGTTCATGCCCTGACCAAATATCCAAGCGGTGGTGGCGACATCTTGATGGGCTCAGTTGTTACACGAGATAAAACCCTGCATCACAAACTGTTCCGTACCCATGCCATTCAGGGCATTAGTGTTTCTGGTGATGATGTGGCGCAGGTACAACGCAGTCTGGCTTCGATGCAACTGCGTTATCAGCATCAGTCCGAAAGCGCACTGACTTTAATGAAGTGGCTCAAACAGCAAACTGAGCTTGTTCAAGTTTTACATCCAGCCAATCCAGATTGCGCTGGACATCAATACTGGAAAGATATTTGTAAGACAGGTCAAAGTGCCGGCCTGGTTAGCGTGATTTTTGATCATTCTTATAAGCTGCAAGATATTCGCAATTTCTGTGACAGCTTAAACCTGTTTAAGCTCGGCTTTAGCTGGGGTGGTCCTGTTAGCCTGGTCATGCTCTATAACTTAAAAGACATGCGTGTACTGAAACATTCACATTTAAAAGATGGCTTTTTGGTTCGTTTTTGTATCGGACTGGAACATCCGCAAGATTTGATTCAAGATATCCAGTACGCCCTAGAACACATGAAAAAGCCTAAAAATGAATAATAAACAATAGGAAAAGTTATGTGAGCACCCCTTGGTATTGCTAAAAAACCACAAATACCATGCAAGACATTGTTTTATGTTCACAGCTTGCCAGTCGGCATGGTCTGCTTGTCGGTTTAACTGAAACTAAAAAAACAGTCACTCTTATTTATGAACAGAGTGTCGATCGGAATAGTGCTTTTGAAATGCTGCAAAACCCAAGTGGCCGAACCTCAAAAAAATGCCAAACAAGCAGAATTTGCAAAACAGCAAGCCAAGGAACAGTGACCTCTAACCGGTGAGCAACAAAAGGAATTAGAACACGCGACTTAGGCAACCTAAAAAGTTCATAAAAGATACTGATCGATTTATCAAACTGCGCACGCAGGCTCGGAGATGATACCGGAGAGAATTGTCCGCGAGTTTCATGACTGCTTTTTCAGTGAAAATAGCACGATTTATTCCTATCAAGATTTTTAAAATTATGGGATATTCAGATATCCCATAATTTTTTTATGGTTTTATTAAAAAATGTATTTACAAGGCATGCTATAAGATGTATTTTAAATACATCTTATAAATAAACAGCCATGAGAGATCAAACATGACTCCGCAGCAAATTGACCTTGTAAAAGCAACAGTGCCTGTACTCCGCGAAAATGGTGTGGCACTCACGGGCTATTTTTATAACCGCATGTTAGGCAACAACCCTGCCCTTAAAGAAACGTTTAATATGGGTCACCAACGCAGTGGTGCACAGGCGCAAGCCCTTGCCGGCGCTGTATTGGCCTATGCCGAAAATATTGAAGACCCATCTGTACTTTTACCTGTGGTTGAGCTGATCGCGCATAAACACGTGAGCTTAAACATTCAAGCACCAGACTATAATATTGTGGGTGAAAACCTGCTGCATTCTATTAGTGAAGTATTAAGCATCCCGATGGAAGATCCTTTAATTGATGCTTGGGCTACAGCTTATGGTCAATTGGCTGACTTGTTCATCAGCACTGAAAAAACGATCTATGAGCAGCATCAGCAAACCAAAGGTAGCTGGTTAGGCTGGCGCAATTTCAAAATTGCCCAAAAAGTAGTGGAAAGTGACGAGATTACTTCAATCTATCTACAACCGGTCGATGGTGGCGATTTACCGAAATATGAAGCCGGTCAATATATTTCAGTTCGTGTATTCGTAGAAGAACTTGGCTTAAAACAGCCGCGTCAATATACGCTTTCAACCAGCCCTCAAGCAGACTATTTGCGTATTTCAGTTAAACGTGAACCGGGCAATGGCACAGATCAAGTTGCAGGTTGGGTGTCTAACACTCTACATGGTTTGCCGGAAGGTTCAGAAATTGAAGTATCTGCACCAACAGGTAACTTCTACCTGATCGATCCAGCTAAACGTAATGTGTTTATCAGTGGTGGTGTTGGCCTGACGCCAATGATCGCGATGCTGAACCAGCTGGTGACTCTGGATATGCCACAACCTGTGACCTTTATCCATGCTTGCCGTAGCAAACAGGTTCATGCGATGCACCAGCATATTCATGACCTGAAAGCAAAATATCCGCGCTTAAGCACCCTTACTGCTTATGAATTTCCACATCAAGCTGACAAACTGGGTGAGGATTATGATGTAGCAGGTCGTCTGGATCTGAGTTCAGTTGATGCAGCGCTGTTACCAGTCAATGCCGATTACTACCTTTGCGGCCCAATGCCATTTATGGCAGAACAGCAAAAAGCACTCGTTGCCCGCGGTATTCCTGCTGAAAATATTCATAGTGAAGCATTTGGTACAGGTGGGGTTCACCACTAAGCCCTCGCTTCAAGCTGAATAGGTGGGGCTAGTCTGGTTATGCTAGACTAGCCTTTATCTATTTAATTCTTAAAGATATTAGTGCGATCATGCAATTAAACAAATTTACCGACTATGCTTTGCGTATTTTAATGTACATCTCCCAGCCGCGAGATACGCCGTATACGATTGCGGAAATTGCGCGAGATTTGTATGTGTCACAAAATCATTTAATGAAGATTGTGCATTTCATGTCGAAACAAGACTGGATTATTGCCACACGCGGTAAAGGCGGCGGCATCCGCTTAAATCCTACTACACTAAATCTAAAACTCGGTGAGATCGTGCTTAGCTTGCAGGGTGAAAATCATGTGATTGTCGAATGTAATACCCCACCCTGCGTACTGCGTAGCAATTGTGGTTTAAAAGGTATTCTCGACCATGCGCTGGAACAGTTTTACCAAAGCCTGAACCAATATACGCTGGCCGATGTGCTCACCCCATCTAACCAATCTCATTTTAGTACTGTTTCTCCAATCGGTTTAATTAACCTGATGGATTAAGTTGCAATAGCATTGCAAAGCAAAGTTCGCTTGCCTGTGCGACTTCCTTTATAATGTTTCTTTGTAGATCATTTATTGAAGTTGAGTTATGCACCACAGCAGAGGAAAATCCAAAAACAGTAAGACAGCCCATGCACCCAAGCAAAAGATCAGCTACGAGAAAAAAGTTGATTCTGCTATTACTGAATATTCTGTGCGCTCACTCAACTGGCTACGCAAAGCCGAATTTTTAATGAGTGCACCAAAACTCAGTCTTTGTGTAGAAGATACAGGCTATGAAATTGCTTTTGCCGGTCGCTCCAATGCCGGTAAATCCAGTGCGATTAATGCCCTGACCAACCAGAAACAGTTGGCACGTGCATCAAAAAGACCCGGCCGCACCCAGATGATTAACTTTTTTAGCTTGGGTAATCCAGATCAGCGTCTGGTCGATTTACCAGGCTATGGCTATGCTGCCGTACCAGAGGCGATGAAAATTGTTTGGCAAAAAGAACTGGAAAATTATCTGATTCATCGCAAAAGCTTACAGGGCTTGGTGCTGTTGATGGATATTCGTCATCCGCTACAACACTTTGATGTGATGATGCTGGAATGGGCTTATTCACGTCATTTGTTTGTGCATGTTCTTTTAACCAAATCAGATAAGCTGAATCGTGGCCCTGCCTCTAAAGCGCTTCAGGAAGTCAAAGCTGCATTGAAAAAAATGAAACTGGACTTCTCGATTCAATTGTTCTCCTCCATGAACAAAGAGGGACTTGAAGAACTGGCCAGCGTCATGGGCGGCCGTCTGAATTTCACTTTAGATCAATCAACTCAATTTGATTTGGACAGTATTCCGGAAGTATCGGCTCATGATCTAAATCAATTCGATGAACCAGTTGAACTCGACTCTGGGTCTGATGCAACTGCTATTGGTGAGGTTTCACCGCATGACTTAAATGAAGCTGAAGAACCGCTTGAATTACTTGAGCAGGATCAGTCAGAACTTAAAGCAGCAGATGAGCTGAACCAGAATAAACGCTCAGCTGAATAATCAAATGACAAAATATTTGATTGATTGATTTAAATTAAAAACCTCCGTTATGTCGCATAACGGAGGTTTTTTTCTAGGCTGATTTTCGCTATGCCAAGCTGGCCAAGTGATAGCAGCGCCGGATTGATCAGATTTACCTGTTTTTACATGAAGACTGCATTGTTTACTTAGTGATTAAATCCTGATTCATATTAGAATAAATCTTGATCAGCCTTAGATCAGGCACCCATTATGAAACCATCTATCTCTGTGATTACGCTGGCTGTTCAGGACATAGAACAGTCATTGCAATTTTATTGTGAGGGTTTAGGCTTTAAAAGCGACGGAATTATGGGGCAGGAATTTGAATATGGTGCGGTGGCGTTTATTCAACTGCAATCCGGTCTTAAGCTTGCCTTATGGCCGCAGCGCAGCCTTCAGCAAGATACCGGTCTTGAATTGAGTCCGATCTGCCCAACCCAAATGGCGCTGGGACATAATGTCTATAGTCCATTAGAGGTTGACCAGATCATGGTACTGGCTGAACGTGCGGGCGCTAAAATTATCAAAGCTGCACACACCACCTTTTATGGCGGATATGCTGGTTATTTTCAGGATCCCAATGGTCATCTCTGGGAAATTGTCTGGAATCCGGACTTAGATAAAGATTAAACCGGCGCTTCAGGTTCACGGGTATGCCGGTCTACCACCACACTGATCATCATATCGCCCTGCACATTTACCACGGTACGTACCGTATCCAGTAAACGGTCGATCGGCAATAAAATCGCAATCGCCTCGGCAGGCAATCCCACAGATTGCAACACCATAATCATGGTGACCATGCCAGCGCTTGGAATCCCAGGTGCGCCTAAGGATGCAATCATTGCCGTGGCACAGACCACCAGCTGTTGCCCTAAACTCAGATCCAGCCCCATTAAATTGGCAATAAACAAGGCGGCGGCTGCCTCATAAAGAGCTGTGCCATCCATATTCAGCTGTGTTCCCAGTGGAATCACAAAACCTGCCGTATGCGGACGTACGCCCAGATTTTCCTGCGCACATTTCATTGACAGTGGCATGGTGGCCGAACTGGAACTGGTGGCAAATGCGGTAATTAAAGCAGCGCGTGTGCCTTTAAAGAACGTGATCGGATCCATCTTGCCAAAAATCCACAGCAATAAAGGCAATACCACGATGCCATGAAAAATGGTGGTTCCAGTGACCACGGCCGCAAATTCAGCCAGACGACTGAGTACCGAAATATCCTCAGTCGCGATCAGCTTGGCCAATAAAGCAAAAATACCGAAAGGTGCCAGTTTCATCACCCAGCCAATCATCAACATCATGATTTCAAAAAACTGGTGACTCAACTTGCGCACGGTACGGAATTTATCTCCGCCTGCGACCAGTGCCACACCGACAAACAAGGCAAAGACCACCACCGCCAGGACATTGCCATCTGAAAATGCCTTAAACGGATTGATCAGGGTATTTTGGATAAAATTGGTAAAGAAAGAAGATGGCGTTAAGGTGTCCGGAGTCTGATGCTGCGCCATGGCATCCTGGAACATCAGTACATCGACACCCTTGCCGACATCAAACAGATGTGCACAGGCCAGACCTAAAATGAGTGCCAAAGTCGTTGTGGTCACACAGCACATCAGGGTGATTTTCCAGGTGCGATTCAGTTGTCCGCCTGCCTGTAGATTAGATACCCCGACCACAATCGACGTAAAAATTAGCGGAACCAACAGCATTTTTAATAAGCCGATAAAAACACTGCTGACGATGCCGATGCCGTATAAACTGACATCAAAAAATGAGGTCTGCGGAAATATTGTGAGTAAAAATCCAAACAGCACCCCCAATACGGCGGCAATTAAAATTTGCGTATTTAAGCTCATCTTTTCATGCATTTTAATATAAATCTTAAGCGGCACTATGCCATGCCGATTCTACAGAATCGAGTAATATTTTATAAACGCGTGCCTAGAACAAGATCTCAAATAATGATTGTTCTGCGGATTAAAAACAAAAAAACCGAATCTGGGATTCGGCTTTTTGAGCAAAAATATAAAAATTATTGGGTTTCGATTTCACGTAAGCGGATCAGCCCTTCCTGCGTGGTACTACAGACCAGTTCGCCATTCTGCCACATCCGTCCAAAATTCAGACCACGCGAACTGGCACTCTGGGTGGCATCCATGTCATATAGCATCCATTCATCGGCACGAAATGGCTTATGGAAGTACATGGCATGGTCAATACTGGCACATTGCAGGCTTGGCGAAATATAGCTCAGACCATGTGGACGCAGTGCCGTGGTCATCAAGGTAAAGTCTGAATAGAAAGCGGCAATGGCCTGATGCAAAGAAATCTGATCCACTTCTGCAGCAATTCGGTCATGCGTGCGGATATAGTGCGCATAAGACGGCGCTTCCGGTTGCGGCTGAAACGGATTTTGCGGATTGATCGGGCGAATCTCGACATGACGATCACGGGTGAAAGACGCACGGACATTTTCCGGAATAAACTCAATCATTTGTTTGATCAGTTCTGCTTCATTTTTCAGGCTTTCTGCTGGCGGATATTCCGGCTCTGAAATCTGGTAATTGAGACCTTCTTCCTGATGCGCAAAAGACACCATACACATAAAAATAGTGCGACCATGCTGAATCGCACGTACTTGACGGCTGACAAAGCTCTTGCCGTCACGGATACGATCCACTTCATAAATAATCGGTGCATTGACATCTCCACCAAACAGAAAATAGGCATGTAACGAGTGTGCCGGACGGTCTGTGGTATAAGACGCAGCGCGGAGTGCCTGCCCTAAAACCTGCCCACCAAACACGCGCTTGCCCACCAGATTACGGCTGATTCCCCGAAAAATGTTTTCTTCTAACTTTTCCAAGCTGAGCAGCTCGACCAGTTCCTGTGTTAAGGCATTCATAAGCAACCTACGTAATATTGGAGATATCCCAAAAATGGAAAAACAGATCTAAATAATTAATCTGGAATATTCTGCCACAAAATCAGACCGAAACTCTAAAGATTGCATGACTGTTCTGTCATACTGATGTCATAAGTGACTAGGAAAAGCATCTGCTTTCACGCTAAAATTAGAGCACTTCTGTTGAAGTTGTTAAAAAAAGATATATGGTTTCGCTTTGGAAACCCGCAAAAATAAACCCCCTCAGAAGTCCTGTGGTTTTGGTCAGTAAAATTAGGAGCAGCTATGTCCAAGAATGGCTTTGGTCAAATGTATCGCAAGCTTTCAAGTAAGCTACTTGATCTTGTGGTTACCCCTCATGTTCTTGGGGAAGTACCAAGTGAAGTGACAGCACCTGAACCTGATCAGACTGCAACAGAATCGCGAAAGCTGGTCTGCTACGTTTTACAGAACCATTCGCGTAGTAATGCGCTGGTCGTCGATGCAGAAACCCGCCGTTTAAAGTTGCCAGCTGCGCTCGATCCAATGCAACTGGGCAATAGTAAGGAAAAAGCTTCGCTGCTGTTTTTACAGCATCATGATGAAAATAACCTGCTCAGCTCACCGCCGCATGCGTTTCCGCCGCGCCTGTTACGCCTGATTGAAATCCTGGAACAACATCCTGAACTAGATGTGGAATTGGTACCAGTCACGGTGCTTTGGGGACGTGAACCTGAAAAAGAAGATTCCTGGTTCAAACTGCTATTTACCGATACCTGGTCTACGCCAAGCCGGGTCAAGCAACTGGTCAATATCGGTCTGCATGGCCGTCAGTCTTATTTAGAGTTTCACGAACCCCAGTCTTTACGTGCCATGATTGAGCATGCCAAAGAAACGCATCCAAATTCAGCGCCAGCGACTTATATTGTTAGCACTTTAAATGATTATCTGGATGGGCAGCGCGAAGTGATTCTCGGGCCGGATCTGTCCGATCGCCGTAACGTCATGCACGGCCTCATCAAATCGCCAGATGTACAGGCTGCGATTCGCAATGACAGTATTCGCAGTAAAATCTCGATGCTGGAGTCTGAACGTCGTGCCATTGGTTATCTGAACGAAATTGTTTCCGATTATTCTCATTCGACTGTACGCTTTGCCGATAAAGCCCTGACCCGCTTATGGACGCAGCTCTATGACGGCGTGGAAGTGCATAATTTCAGTACCGTGCGTGAACTGGCCAAAGATTATGAGATTGTCTATACCCCATGTCACCGCAGTCACATCGACTATTTATTATTGTCTTATGTGATCTATCGTCGTGGCTTGATGGTGCCGTATATCGCTGCGGGCGATAACCTGAATATGCCTTTTGTGGGTCAGATTTTACGTGGTGGCGGTGCGTTCTTTATCCGCCGTACTTTCCGTGGCAATGCGCTCTATACCACAGTCTTTAAAGAATATTTATATAGCGTTCTGTCACGCAATACCCCACTGGAATACTTTATCGAAGGTGGTCGTTCACGTACTGGTCGTTTGCTACCACCTAAAACTGGGATGCTGGCGATGACCGTACATGGTCATTTACGCGGCAAGGCCAAACCAATTGTCTTTGTACCGACCTATATTGGTTATGAACGCCTGATGGAAGGCGGCACTTATGTCGGTGAGATGAGCGGCAAGCCGAAAGAAGCCGAATCTATTTTTGGTATTGTCAAAACCCTGCGCAAAATTGAACGCATTTTCGGTAAAGTGCATCTGAATTTTGGTGAGCCGGTATTTCTGGATGACATCCTGAAACAGCATGGCGCAGAAAATATTAAAATTGAAAAGAACGATGATCCAATTCCACAAGCAGTTTCTGATGCAGTAAACAGCTCTGCGCAAGCGATTCTGGAAAATATCAACCGTGCAGTGGTGATCAATCCGGTATCGCTATTATCATTGATCCTGTTGGCCACGCCAAAACATACGCTGGATGAAGAAATCTGTATCAAGCAGCTTGATACTTATCGTACCCTGCTGGCGGCATTACCTTATGATGAACGGATGGAAGTTACACCGCTTTCAGGCAAAGAAATTATTGCCTATGCAATGAAGCTGAAACTGATCAAGCGGGTAAAACATGTGCTGGGCGATATCATTGCCATTGAAGATAATCAGGCAGTTTTGCTGACTTATTTCCGTAACAATATCGTGCATTCCTTTGTGCTTCCGTCATTGATTGCAGCACTGGCTGAACACAATGGAACGATTCGCCGTGATGATGTCGTCAACATCAGCAGCACCCTGTACCCATTCCTAAAAGCAGAGCTGTTTTTAAAATGGCGTGAAGATGAGATTCAGGATCAAGTCAATGCGCATATTGATAACTTGATTTCTGCCAAACTGATCACGCAAGATGGTGAAAATCTGCTTGCTCCGGCACCCAATACTGAAGTCCATCATCAGCTCGAAGTTCTGGCTGCACCAGTGACTCAAAGTCTGGAACGTTATTACATGACTTTGGCACTGATTACCCAGCGTGGTTCAGGCAATATTTCGACCCGTCAGGTTGAAGAATTGAGCTATCTAGTTGGTCAGCGTTTATCAGTTCTATACGAATTCAATTCGCCTGAATTCTTCGACAAAGCCCTGTTTCAGAGCTTTATTAAAGTCTTAACCCAAAAAGGTTATCTGTGTACCAATGACGACAATGCCATTGTTTTTGATGAGCAGCTGACCAACGTAGCGCAATATGCAGATCTGGTACTGGATGAAGTGAAATTACAGATGCTGCATCACATCACCGCCTTTACCGATGAAGAACTCAAAGAAGCACTTGATGCAGTTGCGGCTGAACAAGCCAAGAAACGTGCCAAGCGCAAAAAGAAGTAAAGCTTTTATTCTCTCTCCTTTCAGGAGATGGGAAGCACTGCTTCATAAGGGGGATGAGGGGGAATTTAAAATCCTTCCCCTTCTCCCCAGCTCTCTCCTACAAGGAACGGGAATTTAATCCTCCCTTTTTAAAGGGAGGTTAGGAGGGATTACTTTTCCTCATTAGTTCCAAATAATCCTCAAAACAATCTGTACGCTTTAATTCAAATCCTGTTTTTTGCATCCGAGTGGCATAGAGCTTTTTACCGGTGACCTGCTCGCTCTCGAGCTTAAGTACAGGCAGCCCCATCTGCTGCTGAAACCATTGCAAGACTTCATGTAAAAGCTGTGGCTGGTTATTGCTCACAATATAAGAAGACTCAGGATGTTCCACGTGAATCATCTGTGACAAGAAATGTGATAAATCTTCGATATGAATCCGGTTTGACCAGTGCAGATTTGGATAGCTGGTCATAGATACTGCCATTTTTTGTAAGCGCTCTACCGATGTTCCATAAATTCCACTTGGGCGAATAATTGTACATTGCTCAGGATAAGCCGCTAAATAGGCCTGCTCCATCCGATACAGGATTTTTCCTTGCACATCGTTGGGCTGTAGAGGCGTTTCATCATTGATATTTTCTCCAGCATTTTGCCCATAGACCCGTGTCGATGACACCACCACAATCCGCTGCACTGGATGCTGTTTCAAGGCAGTCACAATCGGCTGAACTGAATCCAGATAGGTGTACTGATAGCCTTCAACCGTACTTTGTTTTGGACTAAGCAATACATAGACCCAATCAATCGGTGTGACTGTCGTTAAATTCGGTTTATGCACATCTTGAATCAGATGAGTTGCAAAGGAATCTGTTTTGGGACTTGAGCTAATTGTGCTAATTTGATGACCTTGCTCAAATAGTTGTTTAGCAACACGCCGGGATGTTTTACCATAACCGATAAATAGAATATGCATTGAGCACCGAATCACGAATCTGGTTGAGGGGACATGGCTGCAGTCCATCAGTTACAAGGCGTTGGCAATGCCGCCGCTGCATTACTTGAAAAATTAAATATCTTCAATACTGATGATTTGCTTTTTCATCTACCACGTGACTATGAAGACCGTAGCACGATCATTCCCATGAATCAATTGAGCGTGGGGCGTAGCTATTTGCTCGAAGGTATCGTCAAAGGCGTGGATTTCCCGCCGGGTAAACGCAAGTCCATGGCTGTATTACTGGATGATGACTGCGGTAAAGTCACTTTGCGTTTTTATCATATTTATAAAGGCATCACCGATCGCTGCAAGCTCGGTCACCGTTTAAGAATTTTTGGTGAAGTCCGGGTCGGTGCGCGCGGTCTGGAAATGTATCATCCCGAGCTGCAAGTCATTACTGAAGATACCCCGCTACCGCAAACCCAACTTACCGCGATTTATCCTGCCACTGAAGGTCTGACCCAGCCAAAAATACGCGATTATATTCAGCAGGCTTTGGCTCAGTATAGCGATCATCTGCCTGAACTGCTGCCAGCAAAATTTAGCAATGGTTATGCGTTAAAACAGGCACTGGAATATATCCATCATCCGCCAGTCAATGCCAATATGCTGCAACTGGCACAAGGTTCGCATCCCGCACAGCAACGCCTGATCTTTGAAGAACTGGTGGCGCATCAGATCAGTTTATTGACCCGGCGTGCCTTTATTCAGCAGGTTGAAGCCCCTTCATTTGCACCGAGTAAAACCTATGCCAAACAGCTTCTGGCCAGTCTGGCTTTTGAAATGACCGGTGCGCAAAAACGTGTATCCAAAGAAATCGCACAAGATTTAAAAGCCAATAAACCGATGTTACGTCTGGTACAAGGCGATGTCGGTGCCGGCAAAACATTGGTGGCCGGTGTCGCAGCCTGTCATGCCCTGGAAGAAAGCTGGCAAGTGGCGTTGATGGCCCCTACCGAAATTCTGGCCGAGCAGCATTATCTCAACTTTAAACGCTGGTTTGAGCCACTAGGTCTTAATATCGCTTGGCTGTCCGGCAAGCAAAAAGGCAAAGCCCGCGCCGCAGCGGAACAGCTGATTCGGAACGGGAGCGCCCATCTGGTGATTGGCACCCACGCCCTGTTTCAGGAGAATGTCGAGTTTGCCAAACTCGGTCTGGTGATTATTGATGAGCAACACCGCTTTGGAGTCGATCAACGTCTTGCACTCAGAAATAAAGGTCTGGATGGCATGTCCCCGCATCAGCTGGTGATGACCGCAACCCCGATTCCCCGCACCTTGGCCATGTCGGCTTATGGTGATCTGGATACCTCGGTGATTGACGAGCTGCCACCGGGTCGTACCCCGATTCAAACGGTGACCATTCCACTGGATCGGCGTGAACAAGTTCTGCAACGTATTGCGACGAATTGCGCTGAAGGCAAACAGGCCTATTGGGTCTGTACCTTGGTGGAGCAATCCGAAACTTTAGATGCCCAGGCCGCGGAAGCCACTTTTGCCGAAATTCGGGAACGCTTTCCTGCGCTGAATATCGGTCTGGTACATGGCAAAATGAAAGCCGATGAAAAACAGGCGGTGATGCAGCAATTTAAGAATAATGAATTACAGCTACTCATTGCCACCACCGTAATTGAGGTCGGGGTCGATGTACCCAACGCTTCCATTATGGTGATTGAAAATGCCGAACGTTTAGGCCTGTCACAGCTACATCAGCTACGTGGTCGGGTTGGCCGTGGTGCCAAAGCCAGTTTCTGCGCCCTGCTATACAAGCATCCACTATCGCAAAACGGTCAGGAACGCTTAAGAATCATGCGTGAAACCAATGATGGTTTTATGATTGCCGAGAAAGATCTGGAATTGCGTGGGCCGGGTGAATTACTGGGGACTAAACAAACCGGCGATATGAATTTCCGCGTGGCCAAACTTGAACGCGATGATCACCTGCTCAATCAGGCACATTATGTGGCGCAGCAAATTTTAAAAGATTATCCAGATCAGGCTGAGGCGTTATTACAACGCTGGCTACCGGAAGCACCGCGTTATGCCTATGTTTAAATTACTGGCACAGGGAATCTCCAAGCTGAATACGCTTCAGCCCTGCCAGTTGTGTCAGACTGATTATCAGAGCATTTATTCAGTCTGTCAGGATTGCTGGCAGCAGTTGCCGTGGATACATCAAACCATTCAGCGTCAGGAAATGCAGTTTCAGATTGCCTGCGATTATGCCTACCCAATGGATCGGTTGATTCAGCTGTTTAAATATGAACAGAAGCTGCATCTGCAAAATTTACTGGCCGGTACGCTGTTGAGTTTAGAGCTACCCAAAGTCAGTGCAATAGTCCCGATGCCGATCTCGACTGAACGCCTGGCCGAACGCGGTTATAATCAATCTCTGGTGCTGGCCAAGCATGTGGCGAAAAAATTGAATGTTCCCATCTGGCAACCTGTTAGCCGGCTGAAACAGCATTCACAAAAAGGCTTAAGCCGTCTGGAAAGAATCGAAGATATCCAGTCGCAATTTCAGATCAGTACACCGTCTAATATTCGTTACCGACGCGTGCTGATTATTGATGATGTGGTGACAACCGGCAGTTCGATTCGGGCACTGAGCCAAACACTTGAACAATTGGGTTGTCAAAAAATTTATGCAGCCTGTCTGGCAGGCGCGCAAATCTAAAATTTAAGCTTGGGCGAGCAAATGTGACTTCACCCACGGAATCACAATTTCAGTCGTTAAGGGCGCCAGCAAGACCTCTTTTTCATCCAGATCAACCCATTTCATTTCAGCGATTTCTGCTTCAATTTTAGGTGCTTGATCGAGCCTTACCCAATAGACATAACTCACCAGTTGATGATCAGGTTCATTGGCAGTCTGGGTTTCAAAACGGCCAATGAATTGCTGAATCTGGGCTTGTGTGCCAATTTCTTCCTGAATTTCACGCAACATGGTGGCTTCCGGGGTTTCATTTGGCTCCAGCTTGCCACCGACCTGCATAAAGCAGGATGTTCCTTGCTTGCGAACCACCAGCAGTTGCTGCGCTTCATTTAAAATAATGGCTGCAGCCACCGTAATCACTTTCATTTATTTTCTACAATTGCGTATTCTAGATAACTTATTTTACAAGGTCGGTCTGATCAACCATACCCCATTTGGCTTCAGGCGGCTGATAACTTTCGAATTGGCGCAAAATATCGTCCAGATCATCACTGATAATCAAAGCCTCAGTGAAACGTGATTTAGTAAAACCCTTCTCCGTGGTCATACGGATGAATTTAATCAGGTCATCATAAAAACCATCGGTATTGAGAAAAGCACAAGGCTTCTGATGAATCCCCAATTGTGCCCAAGTCCATTGTTCAGAAATCTCTTCCAGTGTTCCTGCACCACCGGGAATGGCAATAAATCCCTGAGCCAGTTCCGACATCCGGGTTTTACGCTCATGCATATTATCCACCACATACAGCTCGGTAATATGTGGATGTGCCAGCTCACGATTGACCAGCTGCCTTGGAATTACGCCTATCACCTTACCGCCCGCCGCCAATGCGCTATCAGCCACAATACCCATTAAGCCAGAACGACCTCCTCCATAAACCAGCGTTTGCTGTCGTGCCGCCAGAGTCTGACCGACTTTTTCGGCAACCTGCGTATAAAGAGGATCCGAGCCAAGCGCTGAACCACAAAAAATTGCGATAGAATTCATCATTTCATCCTCTAATTGACGCCATATTGTACGAAATCGCGGCAAGCACGCTTTTTACCAAAATAACTGCTTAATATCAGTGTTTTTATTCAATTCCTTGTCTAAAATACACCCATTCCAATTCACATACTGCGCCCGGGAGAAAAGACAGCATGCTTGAAGCCTTTTACGCCACAGAGCGCGGTAGCTTAGAAGATATCACGATTAATGGTGATTTCGACCTGCATCCAGATTTAGTCTGGCTTGATCTGATTGCGCCTTCACAGGAAGAGCAGCAATGGATTCTAGATGCCTACGAGCAAAACTTACCGACCTTAAAATCGCTGGAAGATATTTCCTCGAGTGCCCGATTTTACCGTGATGATGACGGTATTTTGCATATCAGCACCTATTTTTTAACCAAGAATAAAAACTATCAAGTCGAAAACGAACACGAAGATGAATCCAGCATGCTGGCAACAGTACAAACTGTTGCATTCATTCTGCACAAGGATCGTCTGTTTACTTTGCGTGGTGAAAAACTGGTGGCTTTTCGCGCCTTTCGTGCCCGCGCGCGCCGCAATGATTATGAAATCGATTATAAAGATCCGACCTGGATTTTATTGGGCTTACTCGAAGCCAAGCTGGATGAGCTGGCCGATATTCTGGAAGATGTGCATAAAGATTTAGAGAAATATTCAACTGAAGTGTTGAATAACCGCCATCGTGAACAGATTCTGGATCTGGATGACATGATTACCCGCTTGGCGCAACTTGAAGATATGTTGGGTAAAGCGCAACTGTGTTTAATCGATTTACGCCGCGTCCTGACCTTCCTGTCGCGTCCACGCGCCTTGGGCAGTCATATTTATGATGCGGATATTCGAGAACTGAGTGAAGATGTGCGCTCGCTGGTCGAGCATGATGCTTTCTTGTTCCAGAAAGTACGTTTCCTGCTCGATACCACGTCCGGATTCATTAACACTGAGCAGAACGATACCATTCGTCGATTCTCGATTCTGCCGAGTATGCTTGCGCCACCAATGCTGATTGCCAGTATTTACGGTATGAACACCGAAGTGCTGCCCTTTGCACAAGGCACCATGAGTTTCATCATGGTCAGTATTATTTTAATTGGCTTCCTGATTGGCCCATTGATTTACTTTAGATGGAAGAAGTGGATCTAGAATCCCTCCTAACCTCCCTTTTGAAAAGGGAGAGATGTTTCCTGTCAGGGAGAGGTTTTTTTATTAGATATCCCTTTCTAAGTCTCACTTGCTCTTTAATTAAAGTGAAGCGCAAGAAATGCCTGTATTTAATTCATATTTATTTAATCCCTCTTCAACTTCTCTTTAAAAAGTGAAGAAAATGGTTAGGGAGGATTTTTACACCCCTCTCTCTAACTCTCTCCCTGAGGCAGAGAGGACGTGCAATCCATATTTAGATCTATTTGATTTGAATGATTTCTTAAAATTTGATCACAATAAAAAAGCACCTTTCGGTGCTTTTCTTTTACTGAACGATGTTTAAATCATCCTGCAAATGGCTGGCCTGAATGATATTCATCATTTTAGCAGGAACAGCTTTAAACTGTAGCCCTTGAGCCTGAGGAGTCTGGCGCAGCCAGCGCACCAACACTGCCAAAGCCAAAGTACTGCCACTTTCAAGCTCAGCCAGATTAACCACAAGTGGAAACTTGCTTTGTGACTGGATCACACGCAGACCATTTAAGTAATAGTCCTGTGCATTGTCATAGTCAATCTTGCCTGAAACCTGTAGTTCCTGATCATTGAATGTAATCACGGCTCACCTGTTTGATTATTTCTTGTCGATTGCAGCTTCTGCATCCGGTTTAAAGTTGGCAATGGCTTTATCAATATTACCGCCATTACGTTTTACCGTCGCAGCAAACTGGTTACGGAACTGCAAACCTAGGTCAATACCCGATACGTTGATGTTGCGGATTTTCCATTGTGAACCCTTGTCCACTAGCTGGAATGCTACTGGAATTTTCTCGCCTTTGTTATTAAAGTCGATGGTCACAACAGGGTTTTTGCTGTTGCTGGCCTTGTAAGGACGCACGCTATAAGTCTGATTACTGAACTTGGCAAAGGCAGAACCATAGTTTTCAATTAAGGTTTCACGGAAATTCTTTTCAAACTGCGCACGCTGTGCCGCCGTACTATATTGGTTCGTGGCATACGTGCCCATCACAATACGTGTGAAAGACTGAGAATCAATATACGGATCCAGATTCTGGCGCACAATGCTTTTGACCAAAGCTGGATTTGATTGCAGTTTTGCATTGTCAGCTTTGAGGCGCTCAATTAAACCATCTGCTACTTTTTTAATAAAAGCAGGTGGTGCTTCAGACGGTGCAGCAAACACTGTACCAGCAACCATTGTTGAAAGAATGCTTACTGCAAGCGTTTGTTTTACTAAAGTCTTCACTGAATTCTCCTCAATCTATTATTCAACAAATGCAGGTTCTGCATCTGTTGTTTCTGAAACTGTCGTCTGTTCCGATGTAGTTTCTTGACTATCTGACGATTTGCCGGCACCACCGGTAATAAATTTCGTCACCAAATCTTCAATTTCCATGGTGCCTTGGGTATTGGCAATCTGATCGCCGCGTTGCAAATAGCTCAGGCCACCACCTGGAATAATTTTCAGGTACTTTTCACCCAATAAGCCATTGGTCGCTACCATAATATAAGCATCTTCATCAATATTGGTGATGGATTTCATGTTAGCTAACAGTTGTTTTTCCATGTCTTTTTGTTGCGCAGGTGTCGCTGCTTCATAGTCCGAGCTGTAGCGTAACTCGTCCAGAGCTTCCTCCTGAACTTGCTTTAATTGTTCAGCATTAAACGAGGTCAATGAGCCATCTAAAGTCATATGTACGGTTGCCAGACGCGTTACAGGATCCAGGGTAATCTCATCGACCTGTCCCACTTTCACCCCGCTTAAAGCGACTTTGGCACGTGGCTTGATGCCATTCACATTTTCAAAAGTTGCCGTCATTTTATAGCTGTCGGAAATATTGCTGCCGACCAGACCACTGACACGCATCGCTAAAAAGAATAAGGCAATACCAAATAAAATAACAAAAACACCAACGGCCAGCTCACTAGTACGTGATTTCATTAAACACCTCCGAACATGACCGCAGTCAACACAAAATCAAAGCCTAAAACGCACAGTGAAGAATAGACGACTGTACGCGTTGTAGAAGTTGCAATACCTTCCGATGTTGGTACACAGGCATAGCCTTGATATACCGCAATCCAGGTACACATTAATGCGAATACAAAACTTTTAATAATAGTGCCATTCAAGACATCTTTATAGAATTGCACGCTGCTTTCCATGCCGCTCCAATAAGCGCCTTCATCAGCCCCCAAAAAGTCTACACCGACCATTTTGCCGCCCATAATTCCGACTGCGGCAAAGATCACCGAAAGCATGGGCAAGCTGAAAATCCCCGCCCAGAGACGTGGCGAAATCACCCGTTTTAAGGGATCCACCCCGATCATTTCCATACTGGACAATTGTTCAGTGGCTTTCATCAGACCAATTTCTGCGGTCAAAGCCGAACCGGCACGTCCTGCAAACAGCAAAGCCGCGACCACAGGTGCTAATTCACGCAGCAAGGTCAACGCCACCGCTGTACCAAGCATGGATTCACTGCCAAAGGTCGACAGAATACTGAACATCTGCAAGCCAAGCACGGCACCAATAAACAGACCAGAAACCACAATAATCAGCAGGGACAATACCCCGACCCGATACATCTGATAAATAAATAGTCTTAGCCCAAGCCAGGTCGGCATGGAAAATAAGATCTGCAACAGCATCAGGGTTGCGACCCCAATCCCCTGTACACGTTCAATAACGCGTCTACCTAATGCGGCAATTGCATTCATGAACGTACCTCATCACTTAAATAAGCCCGATGACTAAACTGATAATCGACTGGACCTTCCACCGAACCCGTCAGGAATTGCTGCACAAAAGTTGAAGGATGCACTTTTAGCTCTGCCGGTGTCCCCTCGCCCTGGATCTTGCCTTCTGCCACGATATAAATGTAATCAGCAATGGATAAGGTTTCTGTCACATCATGCGAGACAATAATCGTGGTCAGATCCAGTGCTTCACGCAATGAACGGATCAGGCGAGTCAATACCCCCATCACAATCGGATCTTGTCCGGCAAAGGGTTCATCGTACATGATCAGTTCAGGGTCCAGCGCAATCGCCCGGGCCAAAGCCACACGTCGGTTCATACCACCAGACAGTTCCGATGGCATCATTTGCTCTGCACCGCGCAAGCCGACGGATTCCAGTTTCAATGCCACGATTTCCTTAATTAGATGTTCTGGCAGTTTGGTATGGGCCCGAATTGGAAACGCGACATTTTCATACACGCTCATATCGGTAAACAAAGCACCGCTCTGAAATAGCATACCCATCCGTGCACGTGCTGAAAAAAGTTCGGAACGTGACATCGAGGCAATATCTTTGCCATCCAATAAGACCTGACCATGCTCAGGCGTCAGCTGCCCACCGATCAATCTTAATAAGGTAGTTTTACCAGTTCCGGATGGCCCCATAATGGCGGTAATCTGCCCACGACGAATATTTAAACTCACGTCGTCATAAATCACGCGCTCGCCTCGTTTGAAGCTCAAATGCTTGACTTCAATCAAAGACTGAGTATCTCGCGCTGTTTGATTTTTCATAGCTGAGTTTATTCCTACATTTTTTCAGCATGCATACTATAAAGGAACGAAGTTCAAAATGTTAGCAGTTGAAAAAGGTGGGTGAATATCATAAAAAGATGACAATAATTGATTATTTCGTGTTTTTTATAATAAAAATATGTACTTAGGCTTAAAATGACTAGATTAATTAATTAAAAACACTGTATAAATAATAGATAATATTACATAAAATCAAAGTCAATGCGATATATGGCATATGCACCTCTATCAATTGAGATCGAGCGGCTAAACTTTTCATATTAATAATTATCATAACCCTGACAAAATATGAATTAGTAGACATTTTACGTTAAAAAGCAAAAAACTCAATGCATAAAAAAACCGGTATTTCTACCGGTTTTTTATCTTCATCTAGCGACTCTATTAGTCGTTAAATTTACGACGTGGACGATCTTCACCACCGAACGAACGTTCACCACGTGGTTTGTCATCAAAGTTGCGACGTACTGGACGATCACCGAAATCACGTTTTGGACGGTCATCACCGAATGAACGCGCTGGACGATCACCGAAACCACCTTCACGACGTGGAGCAGGACGATCACCAAAATCACGTTTTGGACGATCACCATAACCGCCTTCACGAGCTGGCTTGTAATCTACACGGTTGCCACGGTTGTCATCATTAGAGCGAGGACGGTCACCAAAACCACCTTCACGACGTGGAGCTGGACGATCACCGAAGTCACGCTTTGGACGGTCATCAAACGAACGTTGTGGACGATCACCGAAACCGCCTTCACGACGTGGAGCTGGACGATCACCAAAATCACGCTTTGGACGGTCATCAAACGAACGTTGTGGACGATCACCGAAACCGCCTTCACGACGTGGAGCTGGACGATCACCGAAGTCACGACGTGGACGATCTTCGCCACCGAACGCTGGACGTTCGCCACGAGGTTTGTCATCGAAGCTACGACGTGGACGATCATCACCGCCTTCACGACGTTTGAAGTTGCTTTCGCCTTCAAAACGGCTACGACCACCGCCATCACGACCACGACCACCGCCGAAACCGCCACGACCACGACCACCGCCATCACGACCACGACCGCCGCCATCACGACTACCGCGTGCAGGAGGTGGAGATGGCTCAAGACCTTCAATTTCAGATACGTTCAGACGCGCATCAAGGAAGTCTTCCAAAGCACGGATTTTACCGCGTTCACGGTAAGTCGCTAAAGTAATTGCTTTACCAGTACGACCCGCACGACCTGTACGACCAATACGGTGTACATAGTCTTCGTTCTTCATTGGAAGACCGAAGTTGATGACGTGTGAAATTGTTGGTACGTCAAGACCACGCGCTGCAACGTCAGTTGCAACCAGAATCTTCGCACGACCTTCACGGATGCTGCGTAAACGACGGTTACGAACAGTTTGTGGCATAGCACCGTGAAGCGCTACAACTGATAGACCTGCTTCAGCAAGTTCTTCAGCCAACATATCTGTGTCTTCTTGAGTTGACGCAAATACAACTGCTTGATCAACGTCTTCTTCGCTCAACCAGTGAGTAAGAAGTTTTTTCTTGTGCTCGAAACCGTCAGTCCAATGCAAAGTCTGAGTAATATCAGTATTTGTAGAGTGACCAGTTTCAATCGAAATACGCAGTGGATCATTCATCATGCGTTCTGCAAGTGTAATGATACGTGGTGCAAACGTCGCAGAGAACATTAGAGTTTGTTTACGGTTTGCAGCCAACTCACCAATTGCTTCTAAGTCTTCAGAGAAACCGAGGTCAAGCATACGGTCAGCTTCATCGACGATTAACGCATCAACTTTATCAAGTTTGATTTGACGGCGATTCACCAAGTCAAGTAGACGACCTGGAGTTGCAACAACAACTTGCGCGCCTTTTAACTGTTGAATTTGCTTACCGAAAGGCATACCGCCCATGATTGCAGCAATACGAACACCTTTCATGTGACGTACAAATGCAATTGCGTCTTGACATACCTGTTGTGCCAATTCACGAGTCGGTGAAATCACCAGAATATTCGGTTGAGTAACCGCTTTCATACGGTCTTTAAATGGTACTAATGTATCTTGGCTTGCCAACGCATTTAAGGTAGGAAGCAAGAAAGCAGCAGTTTTACCAGAACCTGTTTGGCTTGACACAAGAAGGTCTTTACCTTCAAGTGCAGCTGGAATCGCTTGTTCTTGTACAGGAGTTGGAGTAGTAAAGCCTAAAGCATCGAGAGCCTGGGTTAGAGATTCGTCGAGGGAAAAATCAGCAAAAGTTTTGCTCATAGAGAGTATTCACCCTGAAGTGGGTGCTCCATTTAATAAATAACAATTATGGACATCGGCAAAAAGCGGCACAGCAAATAATGCTGAAATATTAGGATTCAGCAGCGATCCGAGTAACGACGATGTGGATATAACGCACGCATGATTACGGCCGCAAACCTGAAGGAATCGCTTAAGCGATTGGGGCGCGAAGGATATGTCCTCTCTATGGACAGCACGCGCATACAATGATTAGAAGATAGTGTTCAGGTAAAGAACAGAAATTAAGTGCGTGGCGAAATTATAGCAGAATAATCAACAATGTCATTAAGTTTTAAAACTAATTTGCTCTGTTTATAATTTATATATTAATTTCATACACTTAAATATGAATAAAAAAATGTAACAACCGGTATAAAAAGGCAGTTTTCGCCAATTCACTTGATATTTCCAATATTCATATCATGTGAGAAATATACTCTACCTCCCTTCTTAACTATTTTACTGCTCTAAAAAAGGCATCCCGAAGGATGCCTTTTCTGAAAATTAGATATATTTCATCTAAACCCGATTATTTTGCTGCTTCACCCCAAGCAGGAACAACTGCTTGCATTAAAGGTTTAAGCATTTTCATTGAACAAGCCAAAACTTGACCATTTTCCATAGAGTCGCTACCACCACGTGCATCAACTACAGTACCGCCTGCTTCTTTCACGATCAATTCGCCCGCTGCGATATCCCAAGGTTTTAAACCAAGTTCGAAGTAAGCATCAAAACGGCCTGCAGCAACATAGGCTAAATCCAATGCCGCAGAACCTGAACGACGATATTGCGCGCCAGCTTCAGTCACGTTTAACAAACTTTGAAAATGGTTCTTGGCATAAGATACAACTTCGCCATTACGTTTAGCACGGTAAGCGTGACCAACAGCCATAAAGGTATTTTCCAGACTGTCTTTGACATTCACACGAATACGACGCTGGTTCATCATGGCACCACGACCACGACTGGCAGAGAATAGCTCATCTTTCACCGGGTCATAAATCACCCCGTGTTGAGTAATGCCTTTGTGCTGAACTGCGATAGAGATACAGAAATGCGGGAAACCGTTAATGAAGTTTAAAGTACCATCCAGTGGATCGATCACCCAACACCAATCGGCGTCGTGACCATTACCTTCCTGATAGCCAAACTCTTCACCAAGGAAACTGTGATTTTTATAGCTTTTACGTAGGGTATCGATGGTCAACTGCTCCAAATAACGATCTACACGCGTTACTGGACCATCAATTCCTTTTTCTTCGACTTGTAGATCGAGTTTATGACGATTCTGATGCGCTTTTAAAAGCTCTTGACCAACTAACTGAGCCGCACGCGCAGCCATCACCACCATAGGTTCCATTGAACACCCACTACAAATTTAAAGAAACTGATAAAGAATAATGCATAAAAGCCCCGATATCTTAGCAAATATCAGGGCTTTTTTGGAGAAAATGTGTCTAAAATTTTTAAGAACTTATGACAAAACGCTTTGCCCCAAGGCTGACCAGGCTTGATTCATTGATTTTTCAATACCTTGCGCATCCAATCCGGCCTGCTGCAACATTTGTGCATGCGTGGCCTGAGCCATAAACGTGTCGTCTAAACCAAGATTCAGCAGCGGTTTCACAATCTGTGCTTCTGCCAGATATTCATTCACAGCACTACCCGCACCGCCCATCACGGCATGTTCTTCTACTGTCACAAACAGACTGGTGCTTGATGCCAGATCATCCAGCATTTGCGTATCAAGAGGTTTGATAAAACGCATGTTCACAACACGCACACCAATCTCATGTTTCACTGCAAAGGCTTCAGCGGCGTCGACTGCGGCCTGTACCCGGCTGCCAAAAGCCAGCACAGAAATATATTCGTCACACTGCGCATTAAAGCTGGCGACAATTTCCGCCTGACCGATTGGAATTTCAAGCATCTTTTGCTGGATATCCACCCCTAAGCCATTACCACGTGGATAACGCACAGCTGCCGGCCCAGGATATAAATAAGCGGTATGCAGCATTTGACGACATTCATTTTCGTCTTTTGGTGCCATGATCACGATATTCGGGATCGTCCGCATATAGGCATAGTCATAGGCACCGGCATGGGTCGGGCCATCTTCACCAACCAGACCAGCACGATCAATACCGAAGGTCACATCCAGATTTTGTAAGGCCACATCGTGTACCAGCTGGTCATAACCACGTTGCAGGAAGGTCGAATAAATTGCCACGACCGGCTTTAAGCCTTCACAGGCCATGCCCGCAGCCAGCGTCACGGCATGCTGCTCTGCAATCGCGACATCGAAAAAACGTTCCGGATATTCTTTGGCAAACTGCACCATACCTGAGCCTTCGCACATGGCCGGTGTAATCGCGAGCAAGCGCGAGTCCTGTGCTGCTTCATCGCAGAGCCACTGTCCAAATACATCCGAATATTTCGGTGCAGTCTTGGCAGCGGTAATGGCATTAAGCTTGCTAATCGCGTGATATTTGATTTGATCCGATTCGGCCGGCGCAAAGCCCTTGCCCTTTTTAGTATAGATATGAATCAGACGTGGGCCTGTACGCTTTTTCAGCGCTTTAAATACATGCACCAGTTGTTTGACATCATGACCGTCATAAGGGCCGAAATAGTCAAAGCCGATGGCTTTAAACAGGTTATCTGCGGCATCAGTCGCGGCACAGTGCAAGCGTGAGTTATACAGCCACTCCGGATGCGGCTGTACGTAAGCTTCACCTTCCTCGGTAATATTAACGAATTCACCGCGCTCCCAAATGGCAGCCAGATGTTTGGCAAAACCACCGGTACTGCAAGAAATCGACATGTCATTGTCGTTCAGCACCACCATCAGATCGGCATTGTGCGCAACGGCATCGTTCAAGGCTTCAAAGGCCATACCCGCCGTCATGGCGCCATCGCCAATAATCGATACCACTTCACATGGCTTGTTCTGGTAGCGACGTGCCAAGGCCATGCCCAGACCAGCAGAAATCGCCGTCGAAGAATGCCCTACCCCAAAGGTATCAAATTCAGATTCTTCACGTGCCGGAAAGGCTGCCAGACCATCTTTGGCCCGGATAGTAGTGAGCTGTTCACGACGACCGGTCAGTGCCTTATGCGGATAGGCCTGATGCCCCACATCCCAGATCAGACGGTCATGTGGAGTATTGAAGCAATAGTGCAGAGCCACCGTAAGTTCAATAACACCGAGGTTGGCACCAAAATGTCCACCACTTTGCCCGGCAGCATACAAAATGAATTGACGTAACTCATCTGCCACTTGTACTAGCTGGCTTTGCTCGAGTAAACGTAGTTGCTCAGGATGATTGATCGTATCCAGCAACGGTGTTACAGGGCGTTGAGTAGGGATTTCTGTATACAGCATATTATGGCAAAGCCTTCTAAAGCCTGGCAAATCTAAAGCTAGGTCAATGGGGAGTACCCGATCATATAGCTGAATTGTAGCAGCTTCAATTCAGCTACGCTTCTAGCGATGCAATATTAAACAATGATCTCATCGGGGTGAAAAAATCGCAGGCTACGATTATCCTGAATAATCTTACTATTTATCAACTATTATCGTCTGCTTTCTACAAAAAAGAAAATCTAATACAGAATTTCGACTTTGCAATTCTACCAATGTTCAATCATTACGCTATACTTTAGCCACTTTCAGGATTTAACGGGTTCAGCTGTGCCAATCGAATTTGTCGCAACGTCAAGATTACCTACCGCTCACGGTGAATTTAAAATTACTGTATTTCAAGACCCTAAGACTGGCGAAGAACATGTCGCTCTTTCCAAAGGACTTGAAGAAGTTTCTGACGAGCCAGTCGTGGTTCGTGTACATTCTGAATGTTTAACCGGTGATGCCTTTGCTTCACTGAAATGTGACTGTGGCCCGCAATTGCAGGCGACTTTAAAGCTGATCAATGAGTTAGGTCGCGGGGCGATTCTGTATTTGCGTCAGGAAGGACGCGGTATTGGCCTGACCAACAAGATTCGTGCCTATGCCCTGCAAGATCAGGGACATGATACGGTCGATGCCAATTTAATGCTGAACCTGCCGGCTGATGCACGTCAATATGACATGTGCAGCATTATGCTGGATCATTTGCAGGTCAAAGCGGTACGTCTGGTGACCAACAATCCTTTAAAAATTGAAGCTTTAAAAGCCCAAGGGATTAATGTGGTCGATCGGGTGCCCCTCACCGTCGGCTTAAATCCGTTTAATGAGCAATATCTCAAAACCAAACATGAACGTATGGCGCATCTTTATCAGAAGGATGATTTTTAAATCCTCCCCTTAATAAATCCCTCCAAACCTCCCTTTCTTGCGCTTCGACTTAAAGCAATGCTTAAGTCTTGCTCAGGGAGGCTTTTCCTTCTTTCAAAAAAAGGAGAAAACTCCCTCCTTTCTTAAAGGAGGGTTGGGATGGATTAAGTGTTAAATCGTCATCGAAAAAATCCGGTTCTCCGGCATGCGTCGCTTTAAACGTAAATCAAAAGCCATACAAATATTACGTACAAATGGTTTCCCTTTCTCCAAAATCGTGACTGATGAGTCTGTCATTTGAATCAAACCATCCTGTGCCATTTCTTTAAGCTGTTCCACCACCTGATCGATTTCAGGGAAAAATAGCTCGGGTTTTTCCCATGAGGTACTAAAGCTGCACATCAAATTCAGAATATGCTGACGAATAATCAAATCTTCCTGATTTAAGACATGTCCTTTAAATACCGGAATTTCATTGCGAGCTAAACAGGCATAATATTCTTCAATAGTTTTCACATTCTGGGCAAAGCTGTACCAGCTATCACTGATCGAAGAAATTCCTAAACCGATCATCACTTGAGTTTTAGAGGCGGTGTATCCCATAAAATTGCGGTGTAATGTTCCAGCTTGAAAGGACTGGTACATGCCATCTGTATCTAAAGCAAAATGATCCATGCCAATTTCATGATAACCATGCGCCAGCAGTTTCTTTTTAGCCGCTTCATAACATTCACGTTTGATCGCATCTTTGGGTACATCGGCATCTTTAAAACCGCGCTGGCCATTGCCTTTAATCCAGGGCACATGTGCATAGCTATATAAAGCCAAACGATCCGGCAGAAGTGAATTGGTTTGCTCAATGGTATTTAAGACATCGCCCAGATGCTGAAAAGGCAGGCCAAACACCAAGTCATGCGAAATCGACTCATAGCCAATTTCACGCGCCCATTCGGTTACCTGTTTGACATGTTCATAGGGCTGAATCCGGTGAATGGCTTTTTGCACGGTTTCATTATAATCCTGCACCCCATAACTGACCCGGCGAAAGCCCAGATCATACAAGCCTTGTAAATGCTCACGCGTGGTATTGTTCGGATGCCCTTCAAAACTGAATTCATGCACAGGCGCTATGTCTGCTTTGGCCAAAATACCTTGAATCAGTTGAGTCAAATGCTCAACAGAAAAGAAAGTCGGTGTTCCCCCGCCTAAATGAATTTCTTTAATGACCGGCTTATCTTTCAGCAACTCACAATACAAATCCCATTCTTTCAGCACTGCCTGAATATAGGGCTGTTCCATTTCATGTTTTTTCGTGACTCGCTTATGACACCCGCAAAAAGTGCACAGGCTTTCGCAAAATGGCAGATGGATATACAGGCTGATGCCTTCACTTTGATTGGATTCAGTAAAGGATTTTTTCAGCGTTTGCTTCCATTGTTCCAGTGAGAAATTCTGCTCTTCCCAATATGGAACGGTCGGGTAACTGGTATAGCGGGGACCGGGAACATTATATTTTTGAATCAGGGAATTGACCTGTACCGACATGACACCCACCTATTACCATCGAGAAATGCCCAAACCCATGAGCGCTTGCAAGTTATTGTGCTGAGCTTGAAAAAAGAATTCAACCTAGCCATTTGGTCGGATTTAATGCCCCATTCTGTCCATCAATACTCAAATTTAAAGCCTGGTTCAATCCACTACATTGCTAAATAGACCTTAATCTTTGAGTGATTTTATGCTTTGATGTAGCTAGTTTTTTTATTTTCCTACGAGGCTCTGATGCAGCATCCTACATCTGCGGATATTCAACGCGTTCGTGAATTTCTCCTCGACTTGCAAGCACGGATTTGTGCAGCACTGGAACAACAGGAGCGTGCTGGCGGCGGTACAGCCGAATTTATCATTGATGACTGGGAACGTCCGGAAGGTGGTGGTGGCCGTTCGCGTGTCTTGCAAAATGGTACCGTGATTGAGAAAGGCGGGGTGATGTTCTCCCATATCAATATTTCCAAACTGCCCGCTTCAGCCACTGAACGCCATCCCAATATTGCCGGTGCCAAGGCGCAAGCGATGGGTGTATCGCTGGTCATCCATCCGAAAAACCCGAATGTACCAACCTCACACGCCAACGTGCGTTTATTTGTTGCAGAAAAAGAAGGGCAAGATCCAATCTGGTGGTTTGGTGGCGGTTTCGACCTGACGCCGTTCTATCCAAATGATGAAGATGTCCTTTCGTGGCATCAGACGGCGCATGATCTGTGTGCGCCATTTGGTGAAGAGATTTATCCTGAACATAAACAATGGTGTGATGATTATTTCTATTTAAAACATCGTGATGAACAGCGTGGTGTCGGCGGGTTATTCTTTGATGATCTGAATCAGTGGGATTTTGATACCTGTTTCCAGTATATACAGGCCGTAGGCAATGGTTACCTAGAGGCGATTCTGCCAATTTTCCAGCGTAATCAGAATAAACCTTATACCGAAGCACAACGCGAGTTCCAGTTATATCGTCGTGGCCGTTATGTCGAATACAATCTGGTTTATGACCGCGGTACGCTATTTGGTTTGCAGACTGGCGGACGGATTGAATCAATCTTGGTGAGCTTGCCTCCGCTGACCGGCTGGTCCTATCGTCCTGAATGGGATGAAGGCTCGCCGGAAAAGCGTTTGACCAATTACTATCTGAAACCCCATGACTGGCTCACAGAATTAAAATCAACTGCAATGAAATGATACAAACAGCCCTCAAATAGAGGGCTGTTTTAATCCATTATTCCTCTATACTGCTGCAGAGTAATCCCTGATTTGGTCGCGGCATCCTATCGCTACATCGATCACAATCTATTAGATGTCTAGTGAGAATAACAATGCATCATCTTCAATTAAATCTTCCTGTTTTTGCCTTTTGGCTTTTTCTGGCTCTCGCCATCAGTGCGATGAGTACCGCCGTTTTGAGTCATAATCTGCTTCTGGATGGCGCGGCTATTCTGGTGAGTATCCTGACTGTGGTCGGAGCTGTGCTTAGTATGGCGCTGGTATTTGCAGAACATATTATGGACATCTGCAGTTCCTAAACCGCATTTCCTGACCCCTTATTTAAAACAGCGCAGGCTTTAGTCCCTGCGCTTTTTCACGTATATTGATGACCATTTCAGCACATGGACATTGTGAAATGAGCAAACAATTTGCCGTGATTGGTAATCCGATTGAACAGTCACGCTCTCCAGAATTGCATCACGCTTTTGCAGCAAAAACCGGAATTGATCTAAATTACAGCAAACGTCTGGCTCCTCTGGATGGCTTTGAGGCCAATATTCAGGAGTTTTTTGCCCATGGCGGAATCGGGATGAATGTCACCGTGCCATTTAAAGAGCAGGCTTTTGCCCAATGTCAGGTACTCAGTGAGCGAGCCAAAATTGCCAAGGCGGTGAATACCCTGTGGATGAAAAATGGTATTTTGCATGGCGATAATACTGATGGTCAAGGTCTGGTCGATGCGATTCGTGCACTCAACTGGCCGCTGGAAAATACCAACATCCTGATTATCGGTGCAGGCGGCGCAACCCGTGGCGTGATCTATCCTCTCGCCCAGGCAGGCGCAAAAAAAATTGTGATTGCCAATCGCACCTTGGCACGCGCTGAACAACTGGTTGCGGATCTGCAGAATGCTGTAGCGCAGCTCGAATTACAGGCTATTTCACTAGAACATCTTGCCGGTGAGTTTGATCTGGTGATCAATGCCACTTCAGCCAGCCTCAGCGGTGATGCTTTGCTGCTTCCAGAAGCCTTACAGTTTAACTATGCCTATGAAATGGCCTATGGCAAACCTTCCTCCTTCCTTGATCAGGCCAAAGCACGTGCTGTGCCAACATCTGAAGGCTTTGGCATGCTGGTCGGTCAGGCACTGGAATCTTTTTCTATCTGGAATGGCATCAAACCAGATTTAAAAGATTTTCTATAAATATCCAGTTATTTTGACCAGAGAATTCGGGTTGTAACAACAACCCGAATTGATCTTAACTCCATTATTAAAGACTAAAAATTCAGCTACTGGATTTAATGACATTTTTAACTTGAATTTTTTATTGATAACAATTGAGTACAATTCATACAAAAGTAGCACTAGACAATCTGGTGTTCAATTCATTAAAGTCCAATCAGATAAGAAGTTTTCAACCTTTCTGTACGCTGACAGCCAGAAGATGAAATCATCCGATTTTATTGGTTGGCTCTAAGACTCGATTCGCTTTTCTGACATTTTTATTTGCTTGCCTTATCAATGTTTTTTTATCTCAAATATGAATAATCAAAGAATCGATACAGATAATCCAAAACTATTTTAATCAGGATTAAACGCATGCCAGCATATAAAGCCCCTTTACACGACATTCGCTTCCTCATGAATGAAGTGCTCGATTACCCTGCGCACTACCAGAATTTGTCGAATGGTGAATATGCCGATACCGACACGGTAGACATGATCTTGGAAGGTGCAGCAGATTTCTGTGAAAATGTACTTTCACCTCTGAATGAAAGCGGTGATGCTGAAGGCTGTCATTTTGAAAATGGCGAAGTGAAAACGCCTAAGGGCTTTAAAGACGCTTATGATCAGTTCGTCCAAGGTGGCTGGCAAGGTCTGTCTTATCCTGAAGAGTTTGGTGGTCAAAACCTGCCAATGTCTTTAAACCTGATCAAATCGGAAATGATGGGAACTGCAAACTGGTCATTCCAGATGTATCCGGGTTTAAGCGTGGGCTGTATCAATACCATTATCCAGTACGGCACCGATGAGCAGAAGAATACCTATCTGCCGCATCTGGTTGCGGGTACTTGGGCTGGCACCATGTGTCTGACTGAGCCGCAATGTGGTACTGACTTGGGTCAGGTTAAAACCAAAGCCGAGCCGCAAGAAGATGGCACGTATGCCATTTCAGGAACCAAAATCTTTATTTCCGCAGGCGAGCACGATCTCACTGAAAATATCGTACATATCGTGCTGGCGCGCCTTCCGGATGCACCGCAAGGTACTAAAGGCATTTCACTGTTTATCGTACCGAAATTTATTGCTGCTGCCGATGGTGGCATCGGTGAGCGCAATCCAGTCAATTGCGGTTCGATTGAACATAAAATGGGGATTCGCGCCTCAGCAACAGCCGTGCTGAATTTCGACAAGGCCACGGGTTACTTGATTGGTGAACCGAATAAAGGCTTGCATGCCATGTTCACCTTCATGAACACTGCGCGTATTGGCACTGCGATTCAAGGCATCTGTCATGCGGAGTTATCCTTCCAAGGTGCTCTGCCGTATGCCAAAGAACGTATGTCGATGCGTGCCCTGTCTGGCAAAAAAGATCCGGAAAAAGTGGCGGATGCCATCATTCATCATGCCGATGTACGCCGTATGCTGTTGACGCAAAAAGCCATTGCCGAAGGTGGCCGTGCCATGATTTATCATGCTGCGCAAATTGCCGACAACATGAATGATGCTTTATTGCGTGGCGATACCGCTGCCTTTGAACAGCATGATGATCACTTAGGTTTCTATACCCCGATTCTAAAAGGCTTCCTGACTGAAATGGGCTATGAAGCATCGAATCACGGTATGCAAGTCTTTGGTGGTCATGGCTATATCAAAGAATGGGGCATGGAACAGATCGTGCGTGACTCACGTATTTCTACCCTTTACGAAGGAACGACAGGTGTACAGGCACTCGATCTGATCGGTCGTAAAGTACTGTTAACCTCGAAAGGCAAAGTGATTCGTGATTATACCGCTGAAATCCTGAAATTTTGTGGTCAGCATGCGCGTAATAAATATATGCGCCGCTTTGCTTGGGATCTCACCAAGCTATGTGCCCAGTGGAATGCATTAACTGTTCGAATCATGCTGGCAGCCCGTAAAGACCGCGACATCGTCTCTTCTGCTTCAGTCGATTTCCTGATGTTCTCGGGCTATGTGATGATGGCATACTTCTGGGCGCAGCAAGCCGCAGTTGCCTCAGCCAAACTGGCTTCTGGCGATGGCGCAGAAGTACCTGAGTTCTATAAAGCAAAAATCAAAACCGCTGATTTCTATTTCGAACGTATTCTGCCTCGTACCCAAGGTCATGCTGAAGCGATGGTGAATCCATCCAAAACTATGACCGCACTGGCACCAGAGCACTTTAGTTTTGATTACTAAGCTGTAAATTGAATTACAAAGAGCGCTTCGGCGCTCTTTTTATTGAGAGCTACCCTTTTAAACCCTAAAAACACTGGCCTGAATACAAAATATACAGGTTTAATTTTATATTTTTCAATAGCCTAATAAATTAGATAAATAAAACGCTTGTATATCTCAAAATAAGCGGTATGATAATCCCAACTAGAAAAATTCTTGTTTTGGTTAGTTTCTTTTAAGTATCGCAGTTTTAGTCATAAACCTTCGTATTACAGATCAAAAAGCTCCATCCTTTTTATTTTTCAAAGTTACAGTTAGTCATCTGAAATTTTGGCTATAAATTCATACGATTCAATAGGTTACATTATGTCTAATACAGTTAACGGTACAGTAAAATGGTTCAACGAAACTAAAGGTTTCGGTTTCATTCAACAAGAATCAGGTCCAGACGTTTTTGCTCATTTCAGCGAAATCACTGGTTCAGGTTTCAAAACTTTAGTTGAAGGCCAAAAGGTTTCTTTCAGCGTAGCTCAAGGTCAAAAAGGCCCTACAGCTGTAAATATCGTTGCTCTATAATTTAGAAGCAAGATATTGAAAAAAAGCACTTTTAGAGTGCTTTTTTTGTGCTTGTAATTTCTCTTATTCAGCTCTAGCTTTTAAAGCTTATTTGTTTGATCTAAAAACCGGTGTGCTCTATGCCAAGCTAAAAATTCCTGATCTGGTAAAATCTGCACAATAAAAAACCCTCATATAGATTTATGAAGGTCTTTGAAAAATGTTCAGAAAATAAAAATCAGTTAAAGAAATTCTTCCAGTACCGAATTTAAGAAGATATGCCCCTGCTCGGTACATGCAAGCCGGTTTTGGTCATCGATCATTAATTTTCTTTTACGTAAAGAGCTTAATAAATCTTGTAAAGTATCCAAACTTTGACCAGTACGCTCGATATAAAATTTAGCCTCTACGCCCTGATTTAAGCGTAGCGCATTCATCATAAACTCAAATAGCATCTCTTCAGCTTCAATACGCTTAAACTGCAAATGTTCAGCAGGTACTTTGGCTAAGTAATCCTTAGGTAAGCGGGTTTTCTGGAAACGATATACGCCATCAGGTTGAGTCACTTTGCCATGTGCACCCGCACCAATCGCCAGATAATCGCCGAATTGCCAATAATTCAGGTTATGCGCTGAAGGTAATTCTTTACGCCAGGCAGAAACTTCATAATTGATAAAGCCTTGAGCTTTGAGGTAAATTTCGCCCTGCTCCTGAATATCTTCAAGTACATCATCTACCGGTAGAATAGGTTGGGTACGGAAAAATACCGTATTCGGTTCAATCGTCAGCTGATACCAGGAAATATGTGTCGCGCCATTTTCTACCGCAAGTTTTAAATCATGTAAGGCCTGATCTAAAGTCTGCTCAGGCAAGCCATGCATTAAATCGACATTAATTCGTTGAAAGCCTGCTTCACGCGCCAATCCAATCGCAGAAATCGCATCTTCATTGCTGTGAATCCGACCCAAACGTTTAAGATGGTCAGTATTAAAACTCTGCACCCCAATCGACAAACGGTTAATGCCAGCCTGCAAATAACCTGCAAATGGGTCATGCTCTACCGTACCAGGATTAGCTTCCAGCGTAATTTCACAGCCTTCTGCAAAGGGAATAATGGCTTGCAACTGATCAAATAGCCATTGATAACCTTGAGCAGAAATCAGCGACGGCGTACCGCCACCAATAAATACAGTATGAATCTGACGGCCTTGGGCAAAATCGACCTGCGTTTTAAAATCCTCAACCAAGGCATGTAAATATTCCTGTTCTAGTTCCAGTGATAATTCACCATCAGGAACAGCATGCGAATTAAAGTCACAATACGGACATTTGCGCACGCACCATGGCATATGAATATATAAAGACAATGGGATAACAGCAGGATTCAATTCAGCCAAAGAACTACTCAAAAACGACTACAAGATATAGCTGAATTTTAACATGACTCGGCAGCAACACTGCTAAAATTAAAATGATCACCGGGTTATATCTAAAAACTCAAATAGAATTAGATAGTTAAAATTATGAAAATATCTTCTCAACTGATTATTTTACTTCCTTTAGTCTTTGCAATTGGTGTTTTGCTGACGCTTCAAACCGCAATTAACACGCAACTGAAAGAATATTTATATTCTCCTATGCAAGCTGCATTTTTTTCCTTTTTGATTGGTACAATAGTGCTCGCTGTGATTGTACTTTTTCAGTCCAATCCCAAACCCGGTGTACAGGAATTAATGAATGTTCCCTGGTATTTATGGCTTGGGGGCATTGTGGGTGTCTACGCGATTAGCATGAGCATTTATGCAGCACCCAAACTTGGCTTTCTGGTGCTTAGCGGCCTGATTATTTTTGGTCAGATGGCCATGTCGATGCTGGTCGATCATCTGGGTTTATTGGGCAACGAAAAAATGCCGATTAACTGGCAACGTCTTTTAGGCGGCGGAGTAATTTTTATTGGTGTGCTTCTCACTTTACAACGCTAAACCCCTCTATTTAAGCACATGATCACGATGAGTAATTTTTGTGTCGAATGTTACACCGGTTACGACCTTTGGTTTTGAATTAAAAAAACTGTTTCATCTGATGTTACCTATTCTGGTGACCCAATTTTCCCAGGCAGGTTTGGGCCTGATTGATACCATTATGGCAGGTCATCTGTCTGCGACCGATCTTGCAGCAATTGCAGTCGGGGTGGGTCTGTGGATTCCGGTGATGCTGCTGTTTAGCGGCATCATGATTGCCACGACACCCTTGGTGGCTGAAGCGAATGGCGCACGTACCCCTGAAAAAATTGCCACCATTGCCCGTCAGTCACTTTGGGTGGCTCTGATTCTGGGGATTATTGCTGGCCTGATTTTGCAGCTGTTGCCAGCGACTTTACCAATCTTAGGTGTACCGGAAAGCTTGCAGCCTAAAGCCGGTTTATTCCTGCATGCAATTGGTTTTGGTATGCCGGCAGTGACTATGTATGCCGCTTTACGTGGCTATTCAGAAGCGATTGGTCATCCACGTCCGGTGACCGTCATCAGCCTATTGGCACTGGTGTTGCTGGTTCCACTGAACTATGTATTTATGTATGGAATTGGCCCTGTTCCAGCCTTGGGTAGTGCCGGCTGTGGTTTTGCTACGGCAATTTTACAGTGGTTAATGGTCATTACTCTGGCACTGTATATTTTTAAGAATAAAGCCTATCAACGCACCCAGCCGTTTACTCATTGGGAAAAAATCAACCCGGAATGGATGAAACGCATCTTGCAGCTTGGTCTGCCGATCGGACTGGCGATTTTCTTTGAGGTCAGTATTTTTAGTACTGCGGCGATCGTGCTCAGCCCTTTGGGAGAAACCATTGTTGCTGCGCATCAGATTGCCATTTCAGTGACCTCACAGCTGTTTATGATTCCAATGTCACTGGCGATTGCCCTGACCATTCGGGTCGGCACCTATTATGGCGAACAGAACTGGCAGGCAATGCGTAAAGTGCAATATCTCGGCCTGATCACGGCCACTATTCTGGCAATCCTGACCATGATTTTGCTTTGGGTGTTCCGTAATGAAATCGTGGCGCTCTACACCTCGGATATGATCGTGACCCAAATCGCGGTCTATCTGATTCTGTTTGCGATTGCTTATCAACTGATGGATGGCTGGCAGATCAGTGCAGCAGGTTGTCTGCGTGGGATGCAGGACACCAAAGGCCCTATGTGGATCACCATGCTGGCTTACTGGGTGATTGCCTTCCCGGTCGGGGTGTATCTGTCCCGCTTTACCGACATGGGCGCAGCCGGTGTCTGGGTTGGCCTGATTGTGGGTCTGAGTGTGGCCTGTGTACTTTTATTAGCTCGTTTATATGGCAACAATAAACGTTTAAGTCTCGACCACTCAATGCGTTCAGCCGATTAATTCAAGCTGGAAAATGCGCTGCGATTCAGGATCCAGCGCATTTTTTAATGCTTTGGAAATCTCTGATTCGTCTATCACATCTTTGATCAGCAGCGGCTCTACAACCACCTCCGTGCCATTAAAGCGCATGGTGGGTGAATCATCTAACTTAGGTCCTGTATTTAAGGTTTAAGTGATACGCACACAAAAATACACATCATCTTGAGCAGTAAAATATCGATAGACTTTCATTGAATTTTCTTCATTACTGCGAGTTGTTTTATTTATACTTTTGGGACTAAAACAACCTTTAGTATGATTATGCAGCCTGACCTAAAACAATGATGTATTCAGGAATCTTGTTTGGGTTTAAGTACAGGAGATGAAGAAAAATCTTCTGATAAATCAAAGATCATGCACCAAAGATGGAGAAGTTAAAGAAAATCACAACACAACCTCTACAATTAAATCTAGGCAATTGAATCTTTGTCACCTATGATCAAATACATCAAATAATTGTTGGTTTCAAGGAATCTCGCATGGCAAAAACGGCTAGCACACCCGGTCGTCGCTTTATGAAACTTGCCGGAATGACCGCAAGTATTGCAGGTAAAACCCTATCCAATTCAATTAAAAATTTAACTGCCGACGAAGAGCAGAAAAATACTGCGCGCAGCAAATTATTTCAGGATATTGGTATACAAATCGCGGATACCTTGGGAGAAATGAAAGGTGCGGTCATGAAAGTTGGTCAGATCGCCTCGCAATATAAAGATATTTTTCCACCCGAAGTTGCCAAAGCCATTGCCAAATTGCAACGTCAGGCACCGCCCATGCCATTTAAGGACATTCAGGCGCAAATTGAAAAGGAACTCGGTAAACCTTTACAGCAATTATTTCAACAGTTTGATGAACAGCCTTTTGCCGCAGCATCGATTGGTCAGGTACATAAAGCCACTTTACCCAATGGCCAGCAAGTGGTGGTCAAGGTACAGTATCCGGGGGTCGATGAAGCCTGTGAAAGTGACCTGAAACAGGTACGTCTGGCGCTCCGTATGATGGGCGTTTTAAAGATTGACCGTAAACTTCAGGATCAGTTATTTAAAGAAATTCAGCATAGTCTGGACAATGAGCTCAACTATGAAATTGAAGCTCAGAACCTGGAAGTTGCCCGTGCTTTCCATGAGTCACTGGATCATAAAATTGTGATTCCACAGGTTTTTCATGAATATTCTTCACGGCATATTCTAACCTTGAGTCAGGAAATGGGAGAAAGTATTGAAACCGCCAGCACCTGGCCACAGGAAACCCGCAATGCCTTAGGGCGCCGTCTGCTGCGTGCGATTGGTCAGGAAATTTTTTATCTGAAACGCTTTCACTGTGACCCGCATCCGGGCAACTTTGCCTTTCGTGAAGATGGCTCTGTGATTGTTTATGATTATGGTGGCGTTAAGACTCTTTCGACTGAAGTGATTGGGCATTTCCGGGAACTTATTCATGCCGCACGCGAGAAGAATATTCCCGTGATTGAGCAACAGTTAGATGCGCTGCATTCCTTGACTGAAACCGGAAAATTCCCGACTGAATTGTATGAACAATGGCTGGAAGTTCTGATGCGTCCACTGGTCACCCATTATGATTTTGCTGAAAACTCGGCCCATCATGATGGCATGGAGTTGCTCAAACCTTCTCTAAAATATTGGGATGTGTTTAAGCCATCTCCAGATACGCTCATGGTGAACCGGACGATTTCAGGACAATACTGGAACCTGATTCATTTAAAAGTTCATGATGATCTGAGTGATGTATTTGAAGAACTGGTGCCGAGTCGAGGTTAATTTTGACCCCAAAGGCTTACACGCTGTAACTCTAGATGACTTGAAATATCAAATGTTATATTATAACATTTCATTAAGAATCATGAGGGAATTATATATGCGTCCAGATATTCATCCAGCGTATCGTGAAGTGTTATTTCATGACACCAATGCCGATACTTATTTTGTGATTGGCAGCACAATGAACTCTAGCCAGACTAAAGAATATGAGGGGAAAACATATCCTTATGTCACGCTTGATATTTCAAGTGCTTCTCATCCCTTCTATACTGGCGAGCAGCGTCAAACCAGCAATGAAGGTCGCGTGGCAAGCTTTAATAAACGTTTTGGCCGCTTTAAACGTGGTTAAAACTAAAAACCGTCGATTATCTTGATCTTCAAATCGTGGTTTATGTCAGGAAATAACCTCCAGTTTCCTGACTTTTTTATGTCTGTTTCAGCTTTGAGCCAAAGCCAGTGAAGTCAAGTAAAAACCCAGCGCCAGAACGATAATTCCAACAATTACACTCGACAGCGCATACAATAGAGCTAAACCTACGGCGCCATGTTTCAAAAGCTGAAAGCTTTCCAGACCAAAACTGGAAAATGTGGTAAATCCGCCCAGTATCCCCACCATTAAAAACAGACGTGCTTCCTGTTGCAGCATTGGATATTTTTGGCTACAGGCAAAAAAGATCCCTGCACATAAGCAGCCCAGAATATTGACCCACCAAGTCGGCCAAGGAAATTGCATCTGTGGTTTTAGCAACCAGAGCCCTGCTGCATACCGTAAACTGGCACCCACTGCCCCGCCGATTGCCACCCAAAGCCAGCCCATATACGTTCCTATTCTATTTATTGATCCAGTTGATTTGATCCGGAATTTCAAATTAATTATGAATCATTTTCATGATTATCTTGAACTGCAAACCCATTAAATACCATGGAACTTCGCAAGAAAATTGCTATATTCATCGCATCGAAATTTTTATTGATTGCAAAGGGAAAACAGCATGGCACAAGATTTATTGGCACAATTGGCCGCAGGTGAGGCAAAATTTGCAGATGTGATTGCCTATATCGAAGCGCATTATACCCATACCCCGACTGCATTTAAAAATGGCCAGCAGAGCAATGCGACCACTGAAAACCAAGGCAGCGCCAAAGTTTTTGCCTTTGCACGACTCAATGGGCTGGATCAGGCCCAAACCTTAAGCCTGTTTGCCGAGCACTATGCTGCTGTACTGGCGACGCCAGAGGCGACTGATCATCAGAATATCCGCCAGTTTATGCTCAATGGCTGGGATGGAATTGCCTTTGAAGGTCAGGCTTTAACTGCGAAGTAAGTCCTAAGCAGATAAAAAAACCGCTCAAAGGAGCGGTTTTTTTATGCGACTCAGAAATGTACAGAATGTCTATTTTTAGCTTTTACCGACTTTTTCAATCCACTTAATAGAACTGACGCGGAAAACTTCACAAGCACCATCACCCGTATCGGTCGGAGTTAGAGACGATTTCCAGACTAGATCTTTGTCACGAACTTCAACCAACTCCCCTTGCATACGCACCAGATCGCCACGCTTTACTTTTTTAATTGCCTTGGCAATTTCAGGATTGGCAGGAATGATATGCATATTGGACACCATCTGCTTGGCTTGTTCTACCGGCACTGGCACCCGATCCATTTTCCAGTTCAGATAACGGTCATATTGATTGACACTAATATGTCGGGCAATTTCAGGTTCAGCAAACAGACCCCAACTCACCGCATAATCAATCGGAGAGAATTTGGCCTGCGGATCAGCGCTATAGACTTTGGAACCCAAAATACGGAAATCACCTTTAAAAGGCTGCAAGACGGAAATCGACTGTCCTTTGACCACAGGTGGCAAACCTTTGGCAATATTGTGATCGACCGAGCTATAGCTGGAAATAGGCAGCAACAAACCGGCCAACAAAGCATAATGTTTAAAGTGTTTGAACATCATTTTTAATCTAATCCTAATCGAGTTGATCAAACGTTTTAAGGATATCTTCCTTGATCTTACGTATTTTTTAATGAATAAACAGTTGAACTTGGTAACAAACTGGGTGTATTTAGTCAGCTTGGGCATTCCCGAATATTGTATTTTTCAGTTAAGCTAAAATACATTCAGATTAAATTAAAACAACCCAAATGCCGTATCAACTTTATCAACAACACATCTTTCCGCACCTTTTAAATCAGGTGATGCAAACGCCGTCCTTGATGGATTTACGCCGTGAATTGCTTTTGAACATTTCTGGTGAAGTACTGGAAATTGGTTTTGGTACAGGGCTGAATCTGCCTTTCTATCAAGAAGTAGATCTGGTCTATGCCGTAGAACCCAATCCGGCTATTTTCAAGCTGGCCGAAGCGCGCATCCAGCAGGCTGCTTTTCAGGTCGAACATATTCAGGCCAGTGCAGAAGCATTGCCTTTTGCAGAACATAGTCTAGAACATGTGGTCTCGACCTGGACGCTGTGTAGTATTGCTGACCTCGGCCAAAGTTTGCGTGAAATTTATCGTGTGCTACAACCGGGCGGTCACTTGCATGTGGTCGAACATGTGCTGAATCGACAAAATTTAAATATCCAGCGCCTGCAGCATTTACTCACCCCGATTCAGAAGAAAGTCGCAGATGGCTGTCATTTAAACCGGGATATTGAAACTGCCTTACTGGAAACTGGTTTTGAAATTGAAGAATTGAATTATATCAATGCCACAGGGATTCCGAAGATTGGCCAGCGTATGCTGCTGGCTCGACTGCGTAAACCGCAAGGCTAATTTATTTTCGTTTTGCCGTTAATGTTGCTGCAACTGAGTCACACGCAGCAACTGACAATGGGCATGATATTCCGAGCCTGTACCCACCTGAAATTCCTGTCCCGTGCTTCCTGAATGTACTGTGACCAGATCACCGCTGAGTGTAATCTTCTGCCCTGATTTTAGCCTGCGAATCTGATTGGCAATTTTCTCGTTGGCAGCGATCAGACTAAAATGCTGGACATGCGTGCTGAGAAATTCAGCTTCAGCCTGGCTGATTTGTTTCTCGATTTGATAACAGCGTTTTGCTTGATCAAATACTAATGTTGCCTGCATGGCTGGCAGTGACTGGCTGAGCAACAGCACATCGATATTACTGACATAGGCCAGATCATTAAAATGTCCAACCATAGGGCTGGCCTGATGCAAGACACGACGATTCGGTTTAACGAAACGTTTATCATGCACAGTAAATGTAGCTGAAATGGGTTGAATCGGCTCTACCGAAAAGTTTTTCAAGACACCTCGTTCTTCCAGATGTGGGATCGCACGAAAAAACTCATTCCAGACCCACAGTCCCAGCATAAACAGCAGCGCAGTGATCAGTAATTTCTGCATAATTTCTTATTCTTTCCTTGGTTGTGCTCAATCATCGAAATCAATCCGGATGGTTTCAAAACGCACCCGCCCTTCCTGAACTGCACGGGCAATGGCTTGCTGGCCTTTGGTCAGACGCGCTCCGCCACTTTTGATATCAATCAATACCACTTCAATATCCTCTGCTTTGCCTTCGCCGTCTCTGAAATCGGTATAGCCATCAAAGACCACATAATCGACAGGATCGCCCAGAAACTTGGCATCACTGGGCAGATATTGAAATTCCGGCATGATCGGTGCGAGCTGTTCCGCCATTTTGCCTTTCAGGACTGCACGGCTGGTATTGACACTGCGTTTTTGCGCGGCGATCAATGCCTGCTGATGTTCTAGTTCCAGCTCGGCAATATACTGCTCATATTCAGCCTTGATGCGTCCATTGCGTGTCTGACTTAAAATAATGGTGGTCAGCACCACCCCGATACATGTGCCAATCAGCATGGCCATCCATATGGACATTCAATCTTCCTAATTTACTTTATTTTTTCAGCACAATATTCGACTGAAGTTGAAAACATCAGCCATTGGTACGCTTGAAAAGAATGATATGCTAGGCAGGAACAGAATAAAATCACCTTGAGTCATGAAAACAATTTTAGTTGCGAATCAGAAAGGCGGTTGTGGCAAAACCATGACAGCTATTAGTTTAGCGTCAGCACTCGCACAAAAAGGTTATAAGGTGGCGCTGGCCGATGCCGATAACCAGAAATCTGCATTGCAATGGCTCAAGCAACGTCCGGAACAGGCCATGCCGATTCAAAGTCTGGACTGGCGCAATCACAAATCCATTGGTGATGCACCGAAGCAGATTGAGTATCTGATCATTGATGCACCGGGAGCGTTGACTGAAGATCATGCCGAGCAGCTGATCAGTGAAGCGCATGCGATTATTATTCCGATTCAGCCTTCATTTTTTGATATTGATTCGACCCGTCGTTTTCTCAAACATTTGCAGGACATTAAGCGGATTCGTAAAGGCAAGGTTGAAATTTTACTGTTGGCCAACCGTACCAAACCGAATGCAGCCAGTAATCAGGACATACAGCAGTTTTTTGACAAGATCGACCAGCAGCCGGTGGCCTGGATTTCAGAACGTGCACCTTATAGCCGTCTGGCTATGGAAGGTCTGTCAGTCTTTGATAAACCTCAAAAAATCTATCGGGAATTACAGGATCAATGGCAACCGGTGCTGAATGCCATTATCGATGATCCCAGTCAGTGGTTTTAAGCCAGTCCGCTGAATCCTAACACTGCTTTGGGAAAATAATCACGCTACTTACCAAGCCGTCATTTTCGATCGCTTTTTTTTCAGTTAATATGCCTGAACACGACCTAAAAAATGAGCCATTAAATTCAGTGCAACAGTACGCGCCTACATTACAAAAAGTCTTATTATTTGGATTGTTCTTTATCCTGATTTTTTTGAGTTTTCATATACTCAAATATTTCATCATCCCTGTAGTTTGGGCAGCGATTATCGCCTATATGACTTGGCCCTTGTATCAGTCGGTGTTACGCATGTGCGGCAATCGGCCAACGCTGAGTGCAACCGTGATGATTCTGGCCGTGATTCTGGTGTTTGGTCTGCCATTTATCTTCGCCATTTTTATGTTGCAGCATGAAGGTCGTAATCTGTATTTTGAATTGCAGCGACAGGTCTTTTCCGGTCATCTGGATGTACCGGATTTTATTCGTGGCCTTCCGATTGTCGGCAAGGAAATTAGCCGAACTTTAAATGAAATCAATACCGATCCAAACAGTATCGCGCTATCGATCTCGAGCTGGATTCAAGGTCATCTGAATTACGGCAAAGTGGTATTGAATGAAGTCAGTAAAAATATCTTTAAATTGTGTTTTGCGATACTTTCGCTGTTCTTTTTCTACCGTGATGGTCAGACCATTTTAAATCAGGTGCGTAAAGCTTTTGAGATGGTGGTCGGGCCACGTGTGCATCATTATTTTTCTACCATTTCTGCCACTACACGTGCGGTGGTCTATGGCGTTGGTTTGACTGCAATTGCCCAGTCTTTATTGGCAGGTCTGAGTTATTTTGTCGCGGGTGTACCGAATCCGATGGTCTTGACCATTGTGACCTTTATTTTCGCCCTGATTCCTTTCGGCCCACCGGTGGCTTATAGTGCAGTATCACTGTGGCTCTTTTCACAGGGACAGACGATTGAGGCGATTGGGGTGATGGCTTGGGGTGTCTGTATTGTCAGCACGGCCGACAACGTAATTCGTCCACTGGTGATTTCTGGCGCAACACAAATTCCATTCCTGTTGATTATGTTTGGTGTTTTGGGCGGTATTGCCAGTTTTGGTCTGGTCGGCGTTTTCATTGGTCCAGTGATTCTTGCAGTCTTGCTGGCAATTTGGCGTGAATGGTTACATGAAAGTAATTTGAATGAACCCTTAATGATGCCTAAAGCCACCATGGCACATGACATCGATCCGCAGACCGAAGACACACCGCCCAAAGCACCTTAAAGCACAAATTGAGTCGACTTAAACAAAACAAAACATTTAAGTACTGATTCTATATAGAGCTTCTGATCTTGCTCTGTTTCAATAGATTTACAAAACAGAATAAAGATCAGGATGCCAATACCATGTCTTCATTGTTTAAAATTACGACACTTTGTGCGCTCAGTGCTGCACTTTTCACAGGTTGCGCCTCGACTTCTCCATCGAATGAACTGGTCAGAGCCGTGACTGTAAATGCAGTAACCGCTGAGGGGATAGGTCAAGAGATTGGCACCGTATTACTCAGTGACAGTCCAGCCGGTCTGGTGATACGTACCAACCTGAAACAGCTCCCTGCCGGTGAGCGAGGTTTCCATATTCACGAAAATGGTTCATGTGCACCCGCCATGAAAGATGGCAAGATGGGGGCAGCACTGGCTGCCGGTAGTCATTACAATCCGAACCAGTCACCCAATCATGGTACGCCGGTGACCGGTCACCTCGGTGATTTGCCTGCATTAAAAGTCAATACTGACGGTACTGCCCGTGTCACCCTGCTTGCACCACGTTTGAAACTGGCAGATCTTCAGGGTCGTGCCATTATGGTTCATGCCGGCGGCGACAACTATTCTGACAACCCCTTACCATTAGGTGGTGGTGGCGACCGCATTGCATGTGGTGTGATCTAAACAGATTAGTGTAGATATAAAAAGAAAAAGACGGGCTATCTGCTCGTCTTTTTTCATGAAATTTTCTTTAGAGTTGGTATCTAAATAACTTTTTTACTCTTGAAATAGATCAGTTTATTGCCGGAAAACTTAAAGTTTTTTTGCAGTTATGCCATCAATAACAATATCGTGAAACTCAATAACCAACCGCTTTACTCGGTTATAACTCATTATAAATATTGAATATATTTTTATTTTTAAGATTTAATCTTCAATTTATATTGGGTACACTCAGGGTTAATTTAATTAAATCAGTATGTCTTATGAACATCAAAACTTTACGTCTGGTCGGTTTGTTTGAAGGGATTTCATTTCTGCTACTTTTATTTATCGCGATGCCCGTGAAATACATGATGGATAATCCGATTTTAGTGAAATATGTTGGTATGGGGCATGGCGTACTATTTGTACTGTTTTTAGTGGTGTTATTTGCGGTCTGTGAAAAGCAAAAATGGTCGCTCAGCATGTTTTTGATGGGCCTGATCGCTTCAATTTTGCCATTTGGGCCATTTTTGTTTGATCTGAAATTAAAGAAACTAGAACAGCCCATCGCTGAGCTTCAATAGATATTAAAATCCTCTCTCCCAGAGGGAGAGAGTTAGAGAGAGGGTATAGCCTTCCTTTATAAAAGGAAGGAGCTTTAAAACTCCCCTCTCACCTTCCGCTCAGAAATAATCTGCTTTAAGCTCAGACGCGGCAAAGTAAACCACAATGCAATCAAAATGAAAGAGGCGATGCAATAGGCCCAAATGTCATAGGCTTCATAAGCCATTCGAACTGCTTCAATCACCACAAAAAAGCTCAGCATCAGGATAATCGAAACCGTAGCAGCCACCGTACCTTTGGACACTTCAGAAGACATCAGTGCAAAACGGTACAGCACCGAGAAACTTACGCCTTCACCAAGGCTGATACAGGTGGTGCCGATAATCAGGCAATGCACAAAATAATCTGGAATAAACAGACCGAGTATTAATAAGCCTGTACCAAACAGCATCAATGGCACACCCAAGAGTACAGTTTTCCCTAGCGGCATTTTGTCGATGATTTTTAGCAAAACCAGATTACCGATAATCAAGCCGCCCAAGACCGGAAACTGTGCCAGACCATATTGCACGCTGCTGAATCCAAACTGCTCGACCAGAATCACGGGTGACAAGGCAATCCATAACATCAACGGCAGGCTGACCAAAGGTAGTGCCGCGGTCATAATCACAAAGCGTTTATTTTTTAAAACCTGTTTAAAGTCATCCAGAATATAGCTAAACGGCTGCTTCGGAACACTGACTTTCAGGTTTGGCATTTTGGCTTTCAGGCCGAACCAGCTTAAAAATGACAGAAATGCAATGCCGATAAAGCCCCAATGCCAGGAGATATGATCAATCATAAAGGCACCCAGCACCGGCCCGAGCAATGGCGCCAGTAAAGAAACATTGGCCATGAGTGCCATGACTTTAATGGCATCGCGCTCTTCGAAGCTTTCCTGAATGGCGGCATAACCTACGGCGGTAATAAAGGATAAGCCAAAACCCTGTAAAAAGCGCAGGAATAAAAAGCTTTCGATATTGGGTGTCAATAAAATGGCCAAACAGCTAATTGTGAAAAATGCCACGCCGCCCAAGAGTACGGTTTTACGTCCAAGACGATCGGACAATGGCCCCAAAATCGCTGCAACAAATGCCCCACCCAACAGGAAAAAGGACATGGAGGATGGCGCCCATGAACTGCTTATCCCAAAATCACGGGTAATCGATAGCATGGCTGGTTGGATCAGGTCATTACAGATATAGACGGAAAATTCAAACAGAACCAGTGCCAGCGGGAACATGAGTGTGGCACGGGTCAGTTTTTGGGTTTGGATGTTTTGCATGGGAGTTTTTATTGTCACCCTGCTCGTTTAAGCAGGCTAAACTTTGTCTAAAATAGAAAGAGGAAATTTTAGCAGAGTCCTGTTTTTAAGTCCGTTCTCTTTTTTAATGACCTACTCAAAACAAATCAATGGAGGATACATTATTCATCTATATTCTAATAATTTATAAAAATCAAATAGACTCTACTGAGTTCCACTCTTGAAACCATTTTTCTTTTCTAGGATTTTCAAAATGAAGAATTTGTTCTACTAAGTCTATAATTAGTTGATCAATATCTTTTGCTATCGAAGATCCTAACGTTATTTTTGAAATACTTCCACTTTTTAATTGGTCACTACAGTCTAATCTAGAGTAATGATAGTTAGCCCTATCCATGATAAATTTATCAATATAATTAACATATCCTTCTGTTGAAAAATGGTCTTGAGGAAAAAATTTTACTAAGCTCAGCCAACAGAATCTTAAAAACCAGATTAAGTCTTCATTACCTTTCATCATATTAAGAGCAATTTCGCTATCCCAATTGATATGACAGTTTAAATACACTTCTCTTTTCAAGTCAGGTAAAGAAAAAATAAAATTTTGATCTGCCTCTAATTCACTATCTTTCTCACGATACAATAATTTTTCTCGTAGGATTTTTTCTGATTTTCTTTTATCGTAATTGGTATAAAACCTATTTAGATAGAATAATAAGAGTGAAGCTAAAAATCCTCCAATCACGCCAATTGTAGCGGCTAATATATTTGAGTCCATCAACTCCCCCCTCTTCCCAAAAGCAAAAAGCGCATCACTAAGATACGCTTTTAACCAAATTCTGACTAAAGATCAAACACTATTATGGGCAGGCTGCTTTCTGGAAGTTTCTGGTATTTGAACCACGTGCACACTGATATAACTTTTCAGCATTGTGCATTTTCCAGCTTTTCTGTTCTTTTTTGAAATGATAAATGGTCTGAACTGATTTGACCGAATCATCCAACAAACCTGTTTCAGTCACTTTCACCTGCCCAACGGTGGGTGACTCCACATTATTAAAAAACTGACGAATCTCGACTGTTGCCAGTTCATTACGTAAATCAGGCCTCATTTTAAGTACCTGATCCAAAGGTGTATCCGAAGAAGACTGCACTTTTGCAATCACCTGCTGGGTAGTGGTACAACCCGACATCATCATACCCAGACCTAAAGCTGTAACCGCCAATAACCGTAACATATTGTTTAACCCAGATTATCCTTATTATACAAATTCATCATGCCGCGCTTTTCAGCTTAACGCTATTTAGACTATGTAACCCCATTTACACAGCATTGACATCTTTGATGGCTACTTTCTTGAAAGGAATCCAACCAAGTGATCTTCTCGCTGACTTCTTATTGCTCACACGCCATTTCAGCTTTGCTTTCTTGAACTGTTTTCTTCGAGTGATTAACTCTTCTGTAACAGCCTGAATGGTTTGGCTATGTAGATTGCATTCTTTCGATGCGCCTTTGGTGTACTTGGCAACATCATAAGCTGATAGAAATTCACCTTTTCTTTTTAGATGTTTAAACCCTAAATCATTGACATAATTCCAGACAAAATTCACCTCAGATGCCAATTGGTCTAGCACCTTGCAATGTTTGTCTTTTATGCGTAATTTGAGTGTTTTCATGTGGTTATATTAACAATTTTTTCTCTATACCCTATGTGGGGCAATTCTTAAAACGACATCTTATGTCGTGTCGCTTATATCTCTGCTCTGAAGGACAGAGTTTTACGCTTCATTTGATAAAAAAAGCGCAACTTGCGATGCGCTTTTGTAAACTTTTAAAATCCGATCAGATTAAAGATCAAATAATTTACCCGGGTTCATAATGCCATTTGGATCGAACACTTGTTTCAGGGCTTTCATATATTCAATTTCTTCCGCAGAACGTGAATATTCAAGGTATGGCTTCTTGGTCATCCCTACGCCATGTTCGGCTGAAATTGAACCATCATATTTTTTCACGGTGTCAAAGACATACTTGTTTACTACCTGACATTTAGCGAAGAATTCATCCTTGCTTAAATCCGCTGGTTTCAAGATGTTCAAATGCAAGTTACCGTCACCGATATGACCGAACCAGCAAATTTCAAAGTCTGGATAGTTCTCTGCAACAATTGCATCAATTTCTTTAATAAATGCAGGAACGTGCGTGATCAATACTGAAATATCATTTTTGTATGGAATAAACGGTGCGATTGACTCAGAGATGTCTTCGCGTAAACGCCATAAGCTTTCGACTTGGTCCAGACTTTGGCTCAGAACGCCGTCCAGTACCCAACCTTGTTCCATACAATGCTCAAAAATTTCCATCGCCTTGTCCATAATCGGCTCAAACGGCGCTTCAAACTCAAGCAAAACATAGAATGGACATTCAGTTTCAAATGGACGTTGTACATGACCATTGGCCAATACTTTTTGCATTGCCAGTTCACCAAAGAACTCAAATGCTGTTAAATCAATTTTCGCCTGGAAAGCATGCAATAACGGCATGATTGCATCAAAATCAGGTACACCCAGTACCATCACTTGCAGGTCTTGCGGTTGACGTTCAAGCTTGATTTCTGCTTCAGTCACCAGACCCAGCGTACCCTCACCACCAATGAACAAGTGTTGCAGCGCATAACCGGTGGCATTCTTGATCATGCCTTTGTTCAGACGCAATACATCACCTTTACCGGTCACCACCGTCAGGCCAAGTATCCAGTTACGGGTCATGCCGTATTTAATGACTTTAATACCACCGGCATTGGTGCCGATGTTCCCGCCAATCTGGCTTGAGCCCGCAGAAGCAAAGTCAACAGGATAATACATACCCTGATCGGAAGCATAGTTTTGCAACTGTTCAGTCACCACGCCTGCCTGCACGCGAACCATCCGGTCTGCCGGGAAGAATTCCAGAATCTGGTTCATCTTGTCCATGCTCACCACAATCTCGCCATTGGCTGCAACTGCACCTGCAGACAGACCCGTACGACCGCCTGATGGGGTGACTGCAACATTAAACTGGTTTGCCAATTTTACGATGTCTTGAACCTGTTCAGTCGTCGAAGGAAAAACGATGACCGATGGGTTTGGATCAAAGTGTTTCGTATGATCACGACCCCAATTCTGGAGGCTGTCCGTATCGGTTTTAATACGGTTTTCACCCAAAATTGCCGTCAATTGGGTCAATAACTCAGGGGTTAAAGCGACTGGAGCATTCATCGTTTGCAGACCTAGCATGATTTAAACAAGAGAGACTTCGCTGGTTTATTTGCATATTTTTTAGGCATAAAAGCCTGTATACAAATCAGGCGAAACATGATGATTAAAGCACCAAAAATGGGAGCTTAAACAGCATGGCGCAATATTATAAGCTATTTTTTGGGGTTTCCCGCGAAAAATGACAATTTTGATAATATACCTTTGAAAATACAGATTTAATTCAACCAGAATTATAAGCATTGATCATATATCTGCTCAAAATACCTGAGGTGACTGTCATCAAGGAAATGTATAACCGCCCTTTTCCTGTGCTATTATACCGCGACTAAATTTGGCCTTTGTAGCGGAGCCGTAATGAGCCAACATCTATCTCTACCTAAAGATAAAATCCGTTTTCTATTGTTAGAAGGCGTTCACCAGAACGCAATCGATACATTGAATGCAGCTGGATACACCAACATCGACTATCGTAAAACAGCGCTCGAAGGCGAAGCGTTGAAAGAAGCGATTAAAGATGCTCACTTCGTCGGTATTCGTTCCCGTACTCAACTGACTGAAGAAGTATTTGAAGCTGCGAACAAACTGATTGCAGTAGGTTGTTTCTGTATCGGGACCAACCAGGTGAACCTTGATGCTGCGATGCGTCGCGGTATTCCGGTATTTAACGCCCCTTACTCAAATACCCGTTCGGTTGCTGAACTGGTATTGGCAGAAACTATTCTTCTTCTGCGCCGTGTACCTGAAAAATCAACAGATACACATGCAGGTGGCTGGAACAAATCGGCTGTCGGTTCATTCGAAACACGTGGTAAAACTTTAGGTATCGTAGGTTACGGTTCAATCGGTTCACAACTTTCTGTACTGGCTGAAAGCCTAGGCATGAAAGTAACCTACTATGATGCAGTCACAAAACTACCTTTAGGTAATGCACGTCAAGTCGGCTCTATGGGCGAATTACTTGCCAATGCAGATGTGGTTACTCTACATGTTCCGGATCTGCCATCTACCCGTAATTTCTTTGGCAAAGAACAGTTTGCGCAAATGAAAGAAGGTGCAATCTTCCTGAACGCAGCACGTGGTACATGTGTTGTGATTGAAGATCTGGCAGATGCGATCAAGTCTGGTCACATTGCTGGTGCTGCAGTAGACGTATTCCCGAAAGAGCCGAAAGCCAATGGTGAAGAATTCGTTTCTCCACTGCGTAACCTTCCAAACGTGATCCTGACTCCGCACGTGGGTGGTTCGACCATGGAGGCACAAGCCAACATCGGTCTGGAAGTTGCTGAGAAATTCGTTGCTTATTCAGATAAAGGTATGACTTTATCTGCAGTGAACTTCCCAGAAATCGCACTGCCATTGACTGAAGGTAAACACCGTTTACTGCACATTCATAAAAACATGCCGGGCGTTCTTTCTAAGATCAACAACCTGTTTGCTGAACACGGTATTAACATCTCTGGCCAGTCTTTAATGACCAAAGGTGATGTCGGCTACCTGGTGATGGATGTAGACGCGACTGCATCTAAAGAAGCACTCGATACCCTACATGAAGTTGAAGGAACAATCCGCGTACGCGTACTGTTCTAATTTAACGATATGCAAAAACCACAGCTTTCGGGCTGTGGTTTTTTGTTTTTTAAGGTTTTTATTTTTCAGCCTTTACTGTTCTTCCGCTCTTCGAGAAATCGAAACCTATTAAGTTATGCTGAATTTTAAAATTGCACCTATTGTACAAGCGCCACTGATTCTCCTGATCGCGATGATCAGTATGCAAAGCAGTGGCTCCTTTGCCAAATATCTGTTCGGTCAGTTTCCCATTCTGACCGTTTCAGCCATGCGTCTGCTTTTGGGTGCTGTAATTTTGGCATTGATTTTTAAAATTTGGCAAATTCATTTCAGACAGATCAAGTGGCCGGCCATTCTCAGTTATGGTCTGGCCCTGGCAGGTATGAACCTGCTGTTTTATCTGTCTATTGATCGCTTGCCGCTGGGCATTGCGGTTGCTTTTGAATTCATTGGCCCTTTAAGTGTGGCGCTGTTTTATGCGCGGCAAAAATTTGATTTTGTCTGGGTCGGATTGGCGATTTTAGGCCTGATTCTGCTGTTTCCCTTTGATCAGGCTGCACAGCCACTTGATCCGGTCGGGATTCTATTTGCCCTAAGTGCGGGTGCCTGTTGGGCGCTATACATCGTCGCTGGGCAAAAGCCTTCCGGGGTTTCCGGCAACCATACCGTGTGCTTGGGCATGTTGGTCGGGATGCTGGTACTGATGCCAATTGCACTTTTTGCTGGCATTCCTGCGCATACCTTTGAACCCATCAGCCTGTTATATTTCATGGCTCTGGCTGTGCTGGCCAGCGCCCTGCCTTTTACCCTGGAAATGATTGCCCTGCGAAATTTAACCGCCTTGAGTTTTGGTACTTTGATGAGTCTGGAACCTGCAATCGCAGCACTCTCTGGTTTTATCTTCTTGGGTGAAACTTTATTGTGGACACAATGGCTGGCACTGACCACGATTATTAGTGCTTCAATTGGCTGTACGGTGACCAGTCAAAGACGAAAACATTGAATAAAAATAAAGGCGCTTAAGCGCCTTTATTTAAAATACCTTTATTAGAATCATTTTAACGTGGTGTTGCGTCTTTAATCGCCGTATTTAATACAGTGGCTGCTGTCACATTATAGCCATCACATGCAAAAGCAAGCTGATCATAAGTGTATTCTGTCCATTTGATCATTAAAGAGCTTGCATCTTCTGCCTTTAATCTGTCCAAGGCAACCTGTCTTGATTGGGCAATATAATCGTCATGATCAATATGTTCCCCATGTTCCGAGAAGGCACTATCATAAATTCCTCCCTGATATTCGATCGCACCAAAATATTTGTAATATTGCATAGCAGCATCTTTATATTCTGCCTTTTTATATTTCAAGCCAGCCATGGTGCCATCTCGAATAGTTTTTGCCAGCTCCTGGACAGACGTTTGTGCCTGCCAATCAGCCAGCGTGCGATAGTCAGTTTTTGTTTCCGGATCAAATTCAATATATTCTTCTTCCGGATGTTCAGCCTGAAGACGGAAACATTTAGATCCATTCGGGAATGTGCGCGCCTTCTGCAAATCAATAAAATTGGCTGCAAACTCATTATAATATTTACGGTCAGCGGCTGTCGTATTATCACTATTAAATAACACTCTGGTTGCAGCATCCTCATACATTTTCACCACAGCAATATTGGTACGTTCAGTTAATGCTTTTCCTGACAGGTCGTACCACTCTATATGCCGATGATTACTGATGTTGTTCTCCGGTAGGGTCACAGGACGACTCTTAAATTGAGTGGTCGTATTTTCCAGTACTTTTTCCAGCTTATAGCCGAATGCTGTACGGGTCCGATCTGCAGGGAACACCCCTTTAGCGGTGACATAAGTCGGGAACACCATGTTCTCCTCAATATTATATTCAGTATCCACGACACTGTTATCATCCGCATATAATATGCCGTCAGTAATTTTATTTTTATGACTGGCCAATAGAAGTTTTTTCGACTCCATGTCTGCTGCATCAGCATTCGGCAAGTTGAACTGATAGTTGTAGAATTCCGACACTGTGTCTGATGCTCCATCACCCGGGGTTCCAGGATTGTTCGGATTACCTGGATTGGTCGGAGCCGGTTGGCTAGGGACTGGTGTATTATTATCCGAATTATCAGAGCTACCACATGCTGCAAGCATACAGCCCAAAATGGCGCAAGAAAGTATTCGTAATTTCATTATTATCTACCTTATTATTTTCATTGTTATTTTAATGCTGCCCCGAATTGGGATCTAAGATATTTTAATAAATATAAAAATAAGATCAAATTAAAAATTGATTAATTTGTAACCACACCTGAGGTAAGTTTAATTTTGAATTTAAAACTTCACATATTTGATTGAGCTAAAATGTAAATTGATTATCTCCAAACTTAAGTTGCATTCACAAAATATTGCTCTGGCCTACTCAGCAAAAATCAACCAGTTTGCTATAATTTCATTTCTTTCTATTTCTCATTTTCACCCGCTCTGGGTAGAAGCTGCTTTCATGCCAAACGCCCAACTTCTTGCCGTATTCTTCATGGTCTTGTCCATGACTTCGTACCAGATCAGTGCATCTTTTGCCAAACAGCTGTTTAGTGTACTGGATCCGATTACTGTCACCATTTTAAGACTCTGTTTTGCTGCAATCATTGTCTGCGTCATGTTCCGCTCTTGGAAAATAATTTCACGTTTGCCTTTTTTAAAATGGCGGGATTTACTCTGCTATAGCGCGGCTTTAGGGGTCATGAATATTTTATTCTATCTGTCACTTGGTCGTTTACCGCAGGGCATTGCGGTAGGTCTGGAGTTTATTGGCCCTTTGGGCCTGGCTCTACTCTCGATTAAACACCGTAGTGATTATATCTGGGTATTGATGGCCATTTTGGGCATCGCGCTGATGGTGCCATGGGGACAGGCCAACAGCAGTAATTTTGACCTGTTGGGCGCAGCTTGTGCCTTGGGGGCAGGTTTCTGCTGGGCGCTGTATATTTTCTTTGGCCAACGTGTAGTTCAGCAGAATATCGGCATGCATGCACTGACCATTGCCATCAGTATTTCAGCATTGTGTCTGCTGCCGATCGGGCTCTACAACAACGCGCCCGCATTGATTGATACACAACATTGGGGCAAGGCCATTGTGATTGCAATTCTGGCCACCGCGATTCCTTATGCCCTCGATTTAAAAGCCTTACAGCATTTAAACAAAATGAGTTATGGCACCCTGTCCAGCCTCTCTCCGGCTTTAGCAGCTTTGACCGGTTTTCTGTTATTGGGTGAGAAAATCACGGTACTGCAAGCGGTCGCTCTGGTGTGTATTATGCTGGCCTCTGTCGGTGTGACAGTACGTGCCGCGCGTCAAGGAGCTGCAGAGCGGAGTGCATAAAGCCTGATTGGGATCTGGGCAACTGACTCAATATTTTCATTCATTCTTGTGCTTTCTTCATTTGGAAGAAATACCTCAAAGAAATGAATCCGGATAAAAAGATGGCTGTAGCGCCATCTTTTTTATTTATTTGATTTGAAGTTAAAATTTAGCTTTGTACCAGCATATCTTTTTTCATGTCTTTATAACGTTGATATTCATTTTTGTACTGTACTGCTAAAGCGGTCTTTTGCTCTTCACCGAGAATTTTACCTGCCTGCTGGAAGAAACCATGTTCCTCTTCTTTTAAGTGGTGATGCACTTTTTCGGAAAGCTTTTTGGCAATTGCAATCCAGCCCGGATTACTCAACTCTGTTGCAGTCAGCTCTTCAATCATCTCGTCCATTTCATGATGTTCGGCCAAGGCATGCCGAGTAATATTCAAGCCCGAATCAGTCATCATCAGGGGGATATAGAAATAACGGTCTTCAGCCGCTTCATGGGCAAATAATTCATTCTTGAGTTGTTTGAACAGCTCACGACGTTCTGCTGTATCCCCTGAAGTTTGTAGTAATTTTTCTGCAAGATCACGCTGAATTTCATGACTTTCTCTTAATGCTTCAAAAATGGTGGTCATCTAATTTTTCTCCTGTTTTCGCCCTGCCTTTTTACATCATAGAAAGAAAATGGCATGGGTTCAGGAGGTTTTATAAGTACAAATTGTATAAAAAACTTTAATATTGAGAATGGTTTACATCTATTCTTATATAAAAAACATCTGATAGGCCATCCGGCAAATCAGTAAACTGACCAGAATCAGGAATAAAATCCGGATAAAGCCACTGCCATATTTAAAGGCTAATTTGACACCCAGCAAGGAACCACAGATATTGGCCACCGCCATCATCGCCCCGACCATAAATAGCACATTGCCGCTGGGAATAAAGAAAGTTAACGCTGCCAGATTGGTGGTGAAATTGGCAATTTTAGATAAAGCTGAAGCATGTAAAAAATCGACACTTAAATAACGAATGAAAAAGAAAATAAAGAAACTGCCCGTGCCCGGCCCGAAAATTCCGTCATAAAATCCGATGGCCAGACTGCCCAAAACTGCCAATACCAACATTTTTTTGGTGAGCTTTTGCTGAACATGCACCTGACCAAACTGCTTTTTCATCACGGTATAAATCGCGATGACAATCAGCATGATCAATACAAAAGGTTTGAGGATTTCGACCGGAATCAAGGTGACACTGGCCGCGCCAATAAACGAGCTGATGAAACTGCAAGCTGCAATCACGCCCAAGAGCAACCACGGCAGTTTTACCTGACGCAAATAGGAAAATGCCGCAGAGCCAGTACCGAAAATCGAGGCCAGTTTGTTGGTACCAAATACGGTAGCCGGCTGTAAATGCGGCAGACTGCCCATAATTGCCGGAATCTGGATCAGACCACCACCGCCTACAGCAGCATCAATTGCCCCTGCAAAAAATGCAAAGACAATCAGGCTGATGATGATCTCAATATCCATATTTCAGACCTTGCTTAGAGGTTTAAGACGCGTTTTGGCACCAGGCGTTTTTTATCACTAATTTCTGCCAAGCCTAAACATTTTTCACCATCAAAAACCAGTACCTGTTCAGCTGCATCGTGCTCGATATTACTTTCCATGCCACGGCTAAAATATTCTGCACGCCCTTCTGGCACTTGGACTTGCGGGAAATGTTGCACCGGTGCATAAGCCGGCAACAACAACCTATCACGCTCGTCTTCATTCAAGCTTTCCAGATATTCAATGGTATAACTCGGGATCAAATCAAAATGACCGGTTTTAATGCGGTGTAAATAGGTCAGATGGCCGTAAGTACCCAAGGCTTTGGCAATATCTTCACCAAGTACCCGGATATAAGTCCCTTTAGAGCAGGTAATATCCAGCGTGATGCTATTTTCAGTAAAGGATAAAAGCTCAATGGCCAGAATGCTAATCGGGCGCGCTTCACGTTCAATCTCGATGCCCTTACGTGCCAGTTCGTATAAAGGACGGCCTTCTTTTTTCAGCGCCGAATACATCGGTGGCACTTGCTGGATATCACCGATAAACTGTGTCAAGGTTTCTTGAATCAACGCTTCCGAAAGTTCAGGAACCGCTTTTTCTAATAAGACTTCGCCTTCGACATCGCCGGTGGTGGTGCTATGTCCAAGAAAGACCGTCGTTTGATAACGCTTGACTGAATCTAATAAATAATGCGAAAACTTGGTCGCCTCACCTAAACATATCGGTAATAAACCCGAGGCCAGAGGATCCAGTGCCCCGGTATGGCCTGCTTTTTGCGCACGATACAACCAGCGAACTTTTTGCAATGCAGCATTAGAACTAATGCCCAAGGGTTTATTCAAAAGGAAGACACCACTAAGATGACGACGCTGAATTTTAGAAGATGATGCTTTCATGGCAAAAAATCAGACATTTTATAAATTGGCGCCATGGTAAAACCCTGTGCGATGATTTACAACTTTTCTATGGTATCTGATGATTTTTATGGCATATTCAGCTGAATCAAAACTCTAAAAATAATGAAACCGAAAAAACAGGTGCATAGGATATGCAGAAATACAAAATATGGATCATTCTGGCTCTGGTGGTGCTGTGCTTTATCACCCTGATGCTCTGGCTATCTCCTCAGAATGAATCACAGACAGAGACTATTGGCCAATCACCTCTTAGTGAACGCCGCGGCGAACCTGCCGCATTAAGTATGACCAGCCCTGCCAATGCAGCGTTTTCCAGTGCCAGCCAGAAAGATACCGAAATCAATTGCCAGATGCAGCTGGATGCGAGTAACCGTCTGACTGTCAATGAACAGACTCGAAACTGTTTTGAATATTTTATTACCCAGTTTGGTGAAAAAAATCTGGCGCAGATTCAAAAGGATTTTAAAACTTACATTCGCCAGAATCATAAAGAACCCGCTCTCTCACAAATTCTGGATTTATGGGATCGCTATATTCAGTATCGTCAAGGTTTAGGCCAACTGACTGCACCGACAGGCCTCGATCAGGAAGATCCGGCCTATTACCGCAGCATCTATAGCAGCACCCAGAATTTGCGTAAACAATATTTTTCTAATTATGAAATTGAAGGTTTATTTGGTACCGAAGACACCTATCATGAATATACGCTTGACCGTATGGCCGTGCTGGCAGACAACAGCTTAAGCGAGTCTGAAAAAGCCCAGAAGCTCAAAAATCTGTTTGAACAATTACCACAAGACTGGCAGGAAAATCTGGAACAACTGAATAAACTCGAAGATTTACGCAAACTCAGCGCAGACATTAAAGCGCGTGGTGGCTCAAATGTAGAGATTCGTCAAATGCGATTAAACCTGGTCGGCCCTGAAGCCACGCAACGTCTGGAGCAACTGGATGGCGAACGTGCTAGCTGGAAATCCAGTGTCACGACGTATCTCAATGAACGGGATAGCATCATGCAAAGTGGCATGAGTGACAGCGCCAAACAGCAAGCCGTCGAGAAGCTGCGCCAGCAACGTTTTCAACAGCCGAATGACCAGCTGCGGGTCGAAACCTTTGAACAGATTCATGATCAAGGCGGCAAGTTGCCCTTTGCGAATTAAGCCTAAAAGCCATCACCTGTTGATGGCTTTTTTTATGATCCTCATATCGAAAGCTTTATGCCTTCATATCTCCCGCCCTAACTTTGTTTCTAAATATTTCTTGTTTACACAAAATAACCGTAATGAGTGTTTTGTATTTCAACAACTTAAAATTTAAATACAGCCGTAAATAAAACATATTCTTACAATGTAAATCTCTTCTCTCTGTCGTGTCCTAAAATGACATGGTTTTAGCGCGTTGAAGTGAAAAAATACCGCTACTCAAAAGAAAAATTGCTCAGCCATAGAAGGCCAAAACTGTATGGTCCAAAGTCTGCTTTTGTGGCTTATAACACTCTAGAAAAGCAATGATTGCTTTAATAACGATAAAATTAAAAAGGGATGCTTATGCGTACTTTCAGCAAGACAGCACAGTTACTGACTGTGACTTTAGCAACAACTCTGGGATTAAGCTTTTCTGCACAGGCCCATGCCGCGGCAAGTGCGACACAGGTCACTGAAAAGGCCAGATCTGATTATGCCAAAACCAAATATCCTATTCTGATGGTACATGGCTGGCTAGGCTGGTCACGCATTGGCACCGACAGCATCGGGCTGGATTACTGGTATCAGATTCTACCGGATATGGCACGCAATGGTTCTACCGTCTTTGCTGCACAGTTGTCTCCGGCAAATAAGACAGCACATCGCGGTGAACAGCTGATCAGCCAGGTTGAAGATGTGATAGCAATCACCGGTAAACACAAAGTCAACCTGATTGGTCACTCTCATGGCGGGCCAACCGTGCTCTATGTCGCTGCCACTAAACCAGAATATCTGGCATCGATTACAGGCGTTGCTGGTACCTATCATGGTTCTAAAGTTGCTGACGATATTCAAAGCAATAGTTTAAGCCGCACCGCGTTTAATATTTTAGGTGACTATATTGTGGGACCTTTAATTGCACTCGCTCAGCTTAAACCTGAACTCGAAATCGATTTTGATGCATCGATGAAATCACTAACCCAAACAGAATCAAAAAACTTTAATGCAACTGTTGCAAAAGAAGCAGTCAAAGACGGCGTTTTAGCAGCGACTGAGAACTGTAATAAAAACCTCAAACCTAAAGATTCTAAAGGTATTTATTACTATTCATGGACAGGTGTGGCACAAGCCACCAATGCCTTAGACATCGATACGATTTTAATGCAACTGGGCCCACTGTCTTATGGCAATAAAAACAATGATGGTATGGTCGCACGTTGTAGTGCTTATATGGGTAAAGTGATTAATGACAATTACAAACTCAACCATACCGATCTGGCCAACATGATGTTTGGCTTGAAAGGTCTATTCGCTCCAGATCCGGTGACGTTATACCGTCAGCATGCCAACCGCTTAAAGCTACAAGGTTTGTAAGCGGCTCGCCTTTATCGGGATTGATAAAGGCTTTGCTATATAAGCGGTCATCATTTTCCCGGATGAAGCAGAGATAGAATAATGAAAATAATAAGCCTGGTATTCAGTCTATTTATTGGATTCAGTTGTTCCTTGGCTTATGCCAAGCAGAGTCCATTGATTGAATATACACCCAAATTCGCTATATCCAGCTACGCCAAAACCCATTATCCGCTCATCTTTGTCCATGGCTTCGGTCTGGGCTTTAACCGCATTGGAACCGATAACATCGGTTTAGATTATTGGTATCAGATCCCGCAAGATTTAGCCCGTCATGGTGCGCGTGTATTTTCCGCGGAATTATCTGCGGTTGCATCCAATGAACTACGTGGTGAACAGCTGTTACTACAAATTGACGAAGTTCTTGCACTGACGGGTAAAGCTAAAGTCAATCTGATTGGACATAGTCAAGGTGGACCAACCATTCAATATATTGAAGCTGTTGCACCTGCCAAAGTGGCTTCACTGACCGCAATTGCAGGTGCGATGAAAGGCACACCTGTTTTTGTCAATGCCAGCCAGACACCTTTACTAGAACCGCTGATTCATGCCATTGGAACAATTCTGGGCTACAGCATGAATCTGGTAACATCAAATCAATATCCCGTAAATATCACAGCGGCCTTAAGTGCCATGCATCCTGAAGACATTCGAGCCTTCAATATAAAATACGGTTCTGCTGCGATTCCTGAAGACTGTCAGACCCAAGGCATGAAGATCACAGCCAATGGCATTCATCATTACTCCTGGATGGGCAACCGGCAAACCACCAATCCTCTGGATATCATTGAATCGACTATTGTCAGTTTAGGCGGGACTTTCTTGAAAGGTGAAGCCAACGATGGCGCTCTACCTTTATGTAGTGGACGTTATGGTCAGATCATTCGTCAAGACTATGCTCACAATCATTTCGATGAAGTGAACCAGTTCTTCGGCATTTTAGGGCCTTTTGCCCAAGACCCGATTGCACTCTATCGCCAACATGCCAACCGGCTCAAACTGCAAGGCTTATAAATCATTCACTGTTATCCATCAATCATAATTTTTAAATACAGCAACTTAAAACCTAACTCGCCCGTTTCGGATGGGTCATTTAGCAAAGCAGGATAAGAATCATCCTGTCAAAACAACAAAAATGAGGAAAATATATGAAATACGGCTTATTCATCACCAGTCTGCTGCTGGCTGGCACATGTGTCACGGCTCAGGCATCCACTCAAGCCAGTCAGGTCACAGCGAAAGCCAGCTCACACTATGCCAAGACCCAATATCCCATCGTGTTTGCACACGGGATGGCAGGCTTTATCCGGGTCGGAACAGATCAGTTTGGTCTGGATTACTGGTATCAGATTTTACCGGATCTGGCCCGCAATGGTGGCAATGTCTGGGCGACCCGAGTATCGCCGTTTAACTCATCAGAAATTCGCGGTGAACAACTCTTAGAACAAGTGAAGGAAATTCGGGCGATTACAGGGGCATCTAAAGTCAATCTGATTGGTCATTCTCATGGTGGTCCCACGATTCGTTATGTCGCTGGTGTAGCACCTCAACTGGTCGCCTCTCTGACTGCGGTCGGTGCGCCGCATAAAGGCTCACCAGTTGCAGATCTGATTCTTCAGGCAGAAGATACGCCACTACAAGGCCCTTTGGTCGGTGGGATTAATCTGGTGTCTAAAGCCATCACCTGGGCCCAAGGACTGGATCCAAACAGCTTCCCGCATGATTCTCTTGCAGGTGGTCGCAGTCTGACACTGGCAGGATCGGCACAATTTAATCAGAAATATCCGTTGGGAATGTCAAGTACGACCTGTGGCGAAGGTGCCTATAAACAGAATAATATTTATAGCTATTCATTTACCGGCACCGGCACAGTCACCAACATTCTCGATCCTGACTCTGCTTTGAAAGTCACCAGCCTGCTGATTGATGGTGGCAAGGACAATGATGGTCTGGTCTCTCGCTGTAGTGCCAAATTTGGTAAAACCATTCGTGATAACTACAACTGGAATCACTTAGATGAAGTCAATATGGTCTTGGGCCTGAAAAGCATCTTTGCCCCTGACCCGGTCGATGTGTATCGTCAACATGCCAATCGATTGAAACTGCAAGGCTTATAGTTCTTATATAAATATTAGGATATAAAAAATGCGCCCAAAGGCGCATTTTTTAACTCGAGATAAAACTTAACTTGAGCCTAAACTTAAGAAGCTTTAACTTTACGAGCTGGTAATTTTTCACGGATACGTGCAGCTTTACCAGACAATTCGCGTAGGTAGTAAAGTTTAGCGCGACGAACGTCACCACGACGTTTCACTTCAACTTTAGCAACGATTGGAGAGTGAGTTTGGAATACACGCTCAACACCAACACCGCTAGAAATTTTACGTACTGTGAACGCAGAGTTCAAGCCACGGTTTTTCTTCGCAATTACAACACCTTCAAAAGCCTGAAGACGCTCACGGTCGCCCTCTTTAACTTTTACAGAAACAATCACTGTATCACCTGGTGCAAAAGCAGGGATATCTTGTTTCAATTGTGCATTTTCAATTACTTGAACTAAAGGATGCTTACCGCTCATGGGGTATCTCCAATAATGCGAGTCAGAAGAGGTCTGATCATCGCGGGGGCTAGAGGCTAAAGCGCATAGACCCGATTATCTTTCCCTTTAAAGTTGACCATCTCAACTTTAAAGAGCCTATTAAAGAATACTTAAACTCAATTTAAGTACCATTTTCGAAGACAGCACCAATTTCTCAGCAGTGTCTTACAAATCTTTCAGCCATTTTTTTTGCTGCTTGGTCAATTCCACTTGTTCGACCAGTTCAGGTCGACGTTCAAGTGTTCGCTGATAACGCTGCAAAAACCGCCATTTTTTAATGTTTGCATGATGACCTGATTTAAGTACCTCAGGCACATCCAAACCTTCAAACTGGTCAGGCTTGGTATATTGTGGGCAGTCTAACAGACCATCCACAAAGGAGTCTTGCACATGGGATTGCTCATCAGACATCGCCCCCGGAAGCCTCCGGATAATACTGTCTAATAAAACCATCGCTGGCAGTTCACCACCCGACAAAACATAATCACCAATTGACCATTCCTGATCAACATATTGCTGGATCAAACGTTCATCGACCCCCTCATAACGCCCACACAGTACAATCAATCCGTCATATTGAACGAAGTCCTGTACCGCAGCTTCATTTAAGGTCTTTCCTTGCGGTGACATATACACCACAGGAACCTGAACTGCACCTGCTTCACGAGCAAGCTCTTTGGCACGGTGGATTGCTTGTGCCAAAGGCTCCGCCATCATCACCATACCCGGACCACCACCGAATGGACGTTCATCCACCCGTTTGTAGTTGCCCGTCGCAAAATCGCGAGGATTGATACAATGAATTTGCATCAAATCACGTTTTGCTGCGCGCCCGCTAATACCGTAGGCTGTAATCGCTTCAAACATTTCAGGAAAAAGCGTAATGACTGCAAAAAACATCGCAGACTCCCTTATTTCCAAAAAGTGTTAGTAGTCTACGCCCCAATTGACGTAAATACGACCAGCTTCAAGATCAACGCGTTGTACCACATCTTTATGCCATGGAATCATGCGCTCTTCGCCATCGATACTGTCGGCAGTTGCGCGAACCACCATCACATCATTGGCACCTGTTTCAAACAGTTCAAAAATTTGACCGAGATTAATTTCTTGATCCTCATCATTCAGACCTAACACTGTTAGACCCTTTAAATCAGACCAATAATATTCATCTACACCCGCTTGAGGCAGTTGCGATTTAGCAATCCAGACATTGGTGCCAACCAGTTGGTCTGCCCCAGTGCGATCACTCACACCTTTAAGCGAAACAACCAGGCCTTTACCATGTGGTTTCCAACGTTTTACATCAACAATTTGCCAACCTGCTTTGGTCTCAATGTACCAAGGCAGATAGTCAAATATGTTGCTCATGGGTTCTGTATTGGAATAGACCCAGAGCCACCCATTTAATCCATATGCTGAACGTAGCTGTCCAATCTGAATACGATCTTCGGGAACATTCTGTGTTGGTGTCATGGGCAATCTACTACCATATTAAACAGCAGTTGCAGCTTTTTTAGCTTGAGCAGCTAAAGAAGCAACGCGATCTGAAGGTTGAGCACCTTGAGAAACCCAGTGAGCAAAACGGTCAGCATCTAAACGAAGTTTTTCTGCTTTACCTTGAGCTGTCGGGTTGAAGAAACCGATACGTTCGATGAAACGACCGTCACGTGCATTACGGCTATCAGTTACAACGATTTGATAGAACGGACGTTTTTTAGCACCACCGCGAGTAAGACGAATAACAACCATGATAGAACCTTATAGTTTTTACGGATTATCCCTGCACCGACCACCGATACATTTCAAACCCCTTTCATAGAGGGCAACATTTTACGCGAAGTTTACCCTGAATGAAAGATTAAAAGTAGGTTAGCTACAATTTTGGGTTTAGTTAGCGGCCGTCCCAAGTTGTAGCAGGTGAAAGATTGGAACAACTGGTTTGACCTTTGATCCATAACCGCTCTCCTTTATAATTCAAACACAGCCAACCGTTATCTTTTTGAATTGTGCCCATCTTCGGTTTAGCTACCAAAGTCCATGTAGAAGCTGCTGTAGGTGAAGGGTCAAAAGCGACATCATACAAACCATTAGATTTAGGAATAGTACTAGCCCCATAAAGCTTGAGTACTGTTGCCTCCTTAAATGATCCATTTACACCTTTATACTCATTCATTCTTTGAGCAATGAACATCAGTTCTGATTGAGTCTCTACTCGATTTGTTCTAATTTTATACTCAGAATATGATGGGTAAGCAATTGCAGCTAGAATAGCAATAATTGCTATTACTAGCATCAACTCAATCAAGCTAAAACCTTGTTTCACCATGGCTGAGCCCCATCATCTTCAGTACCACAGGTAAAATAAGTAACTTTAGTATAGTCCTCTTTATTCATACACTTCGTACCCGCGCTATTAAGCAATAATTTATAATTTTGGCCATCCAGACTTTCAGCTTGCATTGCCCAATTACTACCAATGGCAAACATATCTGATTGTGTGACTTTATCAAAATTAATTGTCTTATTTAATTTATCAAGCTTAACTTCAGCTGCATTCACACCCGTAATCTTTCCATCCTCATCGACTATGAATTCATTAACTGAATAAAAGCCAATAATTGATATTTTATAACGGGGATTTGTAGTATTTAAAGGAAGTTTTATTTCTTGAGCTACGGAATCAAAATTACCATTAACAACACCCGCTTTATCTGTATACAGATAGGATGCATCAAATCCCTTATAGCTAAAGTTCTTGGCTTTATGGCGTTCGAGCTGTTCTGCTAATTTTTGCATCTCCTGCTGGGCTTGAGCTAAATTTCCTTTCCTAATGTAGTGTTGATATGAAGGCAGTGCAATTGCCGCTAATACAGCGACAATCACAACAACAATCATCAACTCAATTAAGGTAAAACCTCGACTAAGAGTTTTTAAATAATATATTTTCATATTACTGTCCCTTAGTAGAATAACGTTCATACCAACGATGAGGAATGAATTTTAAAGCACCGCCCGCAGGAATAAAGCGATTTCCTGCCGTTGGGCAGTCTGCTCCAATACATTTAATATTTTCCTCACGAGTTGGATCAGGAATAATAATTCCTTTATTACCTTTATTACTCGACATAGGGCCTACGTTCAAGCTAACAATACCCGAACCTAAATTATATTTAAAATTAGCTTGCTCTTGACAGACACCCGTTGGTAAACATAACCGTTGAGTGAAACTATTCCCTTTTACACCTGCACCACAAGTTTCAGTTGATCCTGCCTCTGAAGAGTCATATAGCGTTGCATAAAGATTACCTTCCATAGCAACCAATGGTGTAATCCCTTTAACAATTCCTGCGGTTTCAACACCATCCTCTATATTTTTATTTAATTTATAATACCAGCCACCCCATCCATCAGTAGCACTAATTTTTGCACCGAGCATGGTAGTTGCATTTTTATTATTAGTAATAGTAGTTAATGGCATTAACTGCTTTAGTTCCGGTTTCAATGTATCTAAAGATAATATCTTATCTTTATTTTTACTATCAGACGCAGAATTGTCTGGATAATATTCACCTGTTGGAAGAATATCATATTGATAGATGCCATAGACTGCATCCATAGCAAGTCCTGTTACGTCTTTTTGTGGAGATTCACTTGTACCCAATAATGGCGAACTCTTGTTACCAGATATGAATGTTGCCATCACAATATTCCCGCCTTCTGTCTTACCTGCACTATGATGTGCAGTAAATACAGGTGGCAAATAGAATCTCGGACTTTTACCATTAGAATTATTTAAATTTAAAATTCGAGTAACTTGAGGCTCAAATGTAAAACCGGTTTTATCTATATTCGGTTTATTTAAATCAACCCGGAAAGCTTGGCCAGCCAAATCTCCAAAGTAAAGATGATCGACAATTCCATCATTATTTCGGTCAACTGTTTTAATTTCACTCACAACACTGTATTTTAAATTATCATTTTTGGTATATTTATCGGGCTGCAAATAATTTATATCTGCAGTATCTACTTCAGTATGTTTAGTTTTACTCGCATACCAAAGTAAATCACCATTATCCGCATCAAACATATATACACCAGATCCAATTTCATTCTTAGCATCTAGATCTTGTCTATAATTATATTTTTCATATCCTCCATAACCATTACGAACACCCTTATCATCATAAGTACCATCACCATTAAGGCCACCTGCATCATAACCACCGCCAACAAACATGACGAGTTTCCGTTTTCCATTCCAGTTAACGTAATCGAGCTTAGGCTTTGACCAACTTTGACCCATATTTCCTATAGCAGGATAATGCTTAATACTTAAATCTATAGAACCATCTTTATTTACTTTTGATTTTCGCACAGTCCCGGTAGTCGGATCGATATGAAATTTAATTTTTGGCTTATATGAATTAGAATCACTTAGTCCTGTTAAATCAAGAGCATAGTAGCTACGCCCACCCATACGTAATCCACCATAAACCCATTGTTTCCCTTGCAAGTTTTCTTTTTCATTTTCATTGCCCCCAGCTACATTTCGAACAGCACCATCAACAGTTAAAGTACCGTCATCTTTACTAACATAAACAGTATGCGCTGCCCATTCTCCGTCTACACCATAATACAAACCATCTTTACCGTGATCCCAAGTACCTGCACCATATTTAAAAAGCTCATACTGTTTTTCAGCCATTTCTTTAGGTAAAAAACTGAATTTTTCAACACCTGTCTCTGCATCAACCACATGTAAAAGGCCCTGTGTTGTACCAAAGAGTACGTAATCTTTACGACTTTCTGTATCAATCACAACTTTCTTATCGGCATTGAGTTTCGCTACTGCCTCACCTTCTTGAGTAAGTAAAACAGGCAATGAATGCAATAAACTGCCCATCTGGCGCATATTTGCAGGTTCATTTACTAAATCTTGATTTGCATTGGAAATATTATAACCAAGAAGTCCCATTAGTCCTTTGATACGATTAGCATTATCAGTCTTGGTTTTTGCATCAGTTGTATATTGATGTGTAATTCGTACTAATCCTAAATTCTGCTTAATTTGATTACCTGCACTTTCTGTACTATCAAACTCATAATCAGTCAATAAATTACGACCTGCAATCGTTGAATCAGCTGAAATTGTAGTACCTAATGGCATTTTATTTAAAGCACCATACTTAGCATAAATAGAATCACCTTGAGATATAGTTCCATTTGCCCAAATATCTCGAACATCTTGCAGACGACTTTTTTTATTTACTTCTACAACAACTTTCTTCGTCCCATTTTCATCTGCAAATACACCATTATTCACCACATGGAATTTTTTTAGGTTACCAAACCATAATTGTTGTTTTGCATCATCATCAACTTTAGGTTCAAACTGAGGAAAATATGAATAGGGTTGAATAATTTCAGGATTTAATGCATCTAATGGAATTGTGGATGAACCTGTACTAATACTCGGAATAGCACCACCAACCTTACCAATAAATTCATTTAAGCTCTTTACAACTTCATCTGACTCTCTCGCTGCAATAAAGCCACCTTGTCCATAACTACCTCCATCTTCAGCTAACAAGCCCCAATCATAGGCATTTTTTGCATCTTGATTCATATCCGTATAATCACCATCAAAGACTGAACCAAAACCAACAACAGCTGTTAGCACTTCTCGTTTCGCTTCACTTACGCCTAAAGCTTTTTTTACTATATCTACATCATTCAAAGATTGAGAAAATGCACCAATCTGACTCCAAAATGCTCTATAGGTCCCGCCCTCATTTGCCCCCCCAGTCAAGCTAGAAGTTTTATTATAAGAATTCAACCCTAACGCTTTTCCCATCAAGACGCTATTATCTGTATCTTTAGGCGATTGAGGCTGGCCGTCTGTTAAAAAATAGATTCCTTGACCACTACATTCTGCTGCACCTGCAGATTTGTCTAACGGAGAAACATAATTTGCTCCTGAAACGAGAGAACTATCTACCGCTTTAGATAAATTGATACCACTATAATTTCCTCCACCAGTGGTCGTACCCAGAAGATAAGCAGCAGCTTCAGCATAAGCCGCTGAAGTAGGTGTGCCACCTGTTCCGTTAAAGCTTGAATTTTTAATAAGATCTAATACTTTTTTTCGTTGTGTAGAACCAACTGGCCCCCAAGTTTCAGCTGGTATTCGAATATAACCTCTTAAATTATTTTCATTACCACCAACATAAGGGAACGTTCCTATACCAATTTTTACATCCGCCTTAATGCCCACCTCTGTTTCCTCATCATAGACTGGCATTGTAGCAAGAGTGTACAAAGCATCTTTTAAGCGACTCATTCGATCATATATTTTTTTATTTTTTTCTTCTCGAAAATAATAGTTTTCACTATCTTTAGTGTAATCATTTATATTAGGTTTACTAATTAATGTTGTGCATAGATTTTTATTAAAAGTACCTTCCACTCCACATGAATACCATTGCTCAGTTGGGACTGGTGTACACCACGGGTCCCATCTACCACAATCTTTCTTAGGGATTTGCTTGAAGTAAAAAGTTCGTATATCAGCTGTACAAAACCTTCTCGAGTAACCACCAGCAGAGCTAGGCAGAGTTTCCCTATACGATGAATTATTTGTATATTTTTTATTTGTGGCACTTTCAGGAAAATCGCATGCACTGCTTCCAACTACTGATACATCCATACTACCAGATGTATCCAACATCATCACAACCACACCAGAACTCGCGGTTGCTGAAGGTTTGGTATAAATCTCTATATCACTCGCATACGTACTAGCACTTTGAGCAATTACTAGAGTAATTGAAGCTGCTAAAGTAGAAAGTTTAAGTTTTTGCATAATTTTTTGTTCACCCGATAGAGGATGCTTAAGGATATTTATTTTTCTCATTTCTTCATCTCCTACGAGCTAGCTTTTAGCGAACGCAGACTGTATTCCATTTCTTGCGTACTATATGGAACACTTAGTTGTGATAAACAATCAGTAACAGTGTCATTTTTAACAAGCGGATCAACAAAACTGGTGTAGTCAGACAAACATCTGCTAACTTGCTTTAAACTAGCACTGCTTAAATTCGGCAGTATTGATGTTGCGGTAATGGCTACCTTTTGGATCCCTGTACTTTTTGAGCTTTCTTTATCATCACCTTCCATCATATGCTCCCAATCTCGTGAAGCATCTGCTGCGCGAACAGATACCTGAGTCATCACTGCCTGACGCCCACTAATAAAATCACTGCGTGTTATTTGACAAAAACCATTGGTTCCCAATTCACTATTTACGATGCTATTACCCTGCCAATAGGCTGAACTGGCAATACGACTTCCTGAAAAATTATCTGTAGAGGTTCCCCTAATACAAAATACAAGCTCTTTACCTTTATTTTCAGGTCTTAATACATAAGCCAACATACCATCCCCAATACGCATTTGAGCAAAGGTTAAATCATTGCTGGTCTTGTTTTCCAAAGTATAAAATACGGAATCACTATTTTGCATAAGCAGCGACTGAGCTTGTGCATTTGTTGAAATATTTAAAGAAGTAATACTTGAACGTATCGCCCACGTACCCGCAATAGCAATGACAACAATCATGACCAAAACAACGATTAATACTGCTCCGGACTGATTTTTCATATTATGTATCGTTTTCATATTGCCCATCCTATTGCTGCTTCTCTATACCAAAACCATTACGTATGGCAATTGTTTGGGTCACAATATTACGCATATACATCTTGTTTTTAACATCATCTTTAAGCTTGGCTTGCACATTTAAAACATTGTAAATTTTATCTTTATCATATAAATCATTTGCACCAATTGAATTTGTTGAACGAACCAACATTCCAACTTTAATCATTACGATTTGAGGTTTTGTAGTTAAGGCTTGATAGTCTTGAATAGATATATAACCAAAACAGCTCATGACACCATCCGCAACATCGGCTGCTGCACATTTATCTTGGGCTACGCCAAGCATGACTCCGAAATAATCAACACGTGGAATAATAATTTCACCCGTACCACTTAAATCAATTTTGGCAGGTTCATCGCCAGTATAAGTAAATGCCTTACAAGCAAGAGCAAATGGTTCATTTGGATCATTCGAAGCACTTTGTATAGTGTCTTTACGGACAAAGTATTTTTGAACGATATAACTACCAACCGGAATTTTTTGCCCTTCACAATCAAATTGAGCTTCCATCATATTTCTATATTGAATGACCAATTGATCACTATTGACTCCCTGGAGATTTGAAGTATTTGCCACTTCACCTTTTGACAAAGCATCTACAAGTACCAGATCAGCTAACCCAGCTGCAGTTCGCTTGGAAGTATAATTTCTACCATCTAGAACCACCCCACCATGAGTCACGGTATCATTTACCACCACATCCGATGCATTTAAGTTTGCCAACCGGACATCACGTACCACTGCTTCCAGACCAAACAAAGCATCACTTTGTAAATTTGACATTGCCTGCTGAGTAGAAACACTCTTTTGAGCTGTAAGTGTAAGTTGAATTGCAATAGCACTCACAATCAAGCCAAGAGCCAATGCAATCATTAGCTCCAGCAATGTAAAACCTTTATTCATTTGTGGAAGACTCATATTCATTTAATAAGCCTCCATGACTAAACATTGTGCATTAGCGACATAACTCCCTGAAGATGTAACACACTGATCAGTTGAGCTTTTTATATCAGTGTCTCCCCAAGCAACATAAATACAATTTAATGTAGATCCTTTGCAGGCATCTATTCTGAGCAGATGCCCTATATCTTTCGCTTTTATATTAATTTCTGAAGCATCATAGTCGGCCATCTTTTTGGCATTACAATTTGGGATATACCCAGATAAACGACCTACGCATCCTGTTTCACTGGTTTTCATTGCATTAATAGATATTTTATATTGACCCAATTCTGTTTTATTTACGCGCATTCGTTCTGCTAAATCACGTGCAATATTAATGGCCAGAGTTCTATCGGCAGCCTCATTTGCTGCATCCATCGCCCGCAACTGTAAAGCCGAAAAACCCAGTACTCCAATTGCAATTAGTAACAAAGCAACTAAAACTTCTATAAGTCCAACACCCGCCTGTTTTTTAGAATTATTCATTAGCATTGTCCTGATTTAATATCTGTTACAGTGCCATTCATAGACAATGAAATTATTCTGCTTTGATGAATTTCTGGATTACACAATGTAAATTTCAAAGGGATCCGAGTCTCTTTCAACTGTGGATTAGAATCAGGATCTTCGGGTATAGCATCGTTATAATCAGGGTTAGGAATCATTTTTACTCTTTGTTTTGGCTGACCAATTGGAGTAAAAATAACATCTGAAAAATCAACATCATTTGAAGTTGAATCTAGTAAAATTGTTTCTGATTCAGGTACCCAATACATCAATCTGGGAGTATTCTGACCTTGCTGAAATTTTAAAGTTACATTTGCTCTTAATGTTGTTGCCTGCACACGTGCTTGACTCAAAACAAAAGATAACCCTCTTGTTTCTGCATCCAGCTTTCTCTTTGCAATCAAATCCCCAAACGAAGGCGCAGCCATCATGGCAACAATCGCCAACACTGCAATCGTCACCATCAGCTCAATTAACGTAAATCCCTTATTCTTTTTCATCCCGCCCCCAAAGCAACAAAACTTTACCCTATTAAAAATAATATCTCACTTAATTACAAAACATACACACAACAGATAAAAGGTATAAAAAAACAGATAATTGCCAAAAAGCAATTATCTGTCAATTCCTAAAAAATTCAGAATGTTAAGTACTTAACACTTTAGGCTTGAGTTACCGGAATACGTAACTCTTTAGGTAAACTAAATGTAATATTCTCTTCACGACCATCCAGCTCTTTAGGTGCTTGGGCACCCCAATCCTGTAAACGCTGAATGACTTGTTTAATCAGAATTTCTGGTGCAGAGGCTCCGGCGGTTACTCCAATCTGGGCATTTTCTTCAAACCATTCCTGTTTGAGTTCATCGGCATTATCAACCAGATAGGCCGCTTTACCCATACGTTCTGCCAACTCACGCAGACGGTTGGAGTTTGATGAATTTGGCGAACCCACGACAAGTACCACATCACAACGCTCGGCTAGATCTCGTACTGCATCCTGGCGGTTTTGGGTGGCATAGCAAATATCATCTTTACGCGGCCCTTGAATTAAAGGGAATTTTTGGCGTAAAGCATCAATCACTTTCGCCGTATCATCAATCGATAAGGTCGTTTGCGTGACAAAAGCCACTTTTTCAGGATGATGCACAGTTAAGGCAGCAACATCTTCTTCATCTTCGACCAGATAAATTTCACCACCATTTTTCTTGTCATACTGACCCATGGTACCTTCGACTTCAGGGTGACCTTCATGACCAATCAGAATGGCTTCTACGCCTTCACGCGCATATTTGGTCACTTCAATATGCACCTTGGTCACCAATGGACAAGTCGCATCGAAAACTTTTAAACCACGGCGTTCGGCTTCAAGTTGTACCGCCTTGGAAACACCATGTGCGCTAAAAATCACAATATTGTCATCGGGCACTTCATCAAGTTCATCAACAAAGATCGCGCCACGCTGACGTAGGTCATCGACTACAAATTTGTTATGTACCACTTCATGCCGTACATAAATCGGTGGATTAAAGCATTCTAGGGCACGGTTCACGATCGCAATGGCACGATCTACACCAGCACAAAAACCACGTGGGTTGGCTAAAACAATTTCCATAGAATCCTCAATACTCACACCATTTTTAGCGGTTCAATTGAAATAAATGTAAAACAATCGACTGGTAACTATTTAGTTTAAAGCCGGTCTACTCTAAAATAGAGAAGATATTTTATCATATCAGGAAAAATATCATGTCGGGTCTCTTGTTTGTCGTTTCTGCAGCGTCTGGAACAGGCAAAACATCCCTTGTTAAAGCCCTACTTGAGCGTGTCAATAACCTTCACGTTTCTGTGTCCCATACCACACGCGGTCAACGACCTGGCGAACTCGATGGCGTGCACTATCATTTCTCCCAGAAAGACGATTTTTTAAATCTGGTCAATGAAGGTGGTTTTATTGAATACGCAGAAGTATTCGGTAATTACTACGGTACCGCGCAGGCGACCGTTAAAGAACAACTGGCCAAAGGCCATGATGTGCTGCTGGAAATTGACTGGCAAGGTGCACAACAAGTCCGTCGACTTTTTCCTGAATCTCAACAAATTTTTATCTTGCCACCAAGTCAGTTTGACCTACGTGAACGTCTATCTAACCGGGGTACGGACACAGTTGATGTGATTGAACATCGTCTGAGCTGTGCAGTGGAAGATATGCAGCAATATAGCAACTTTGACTATATTATTATCAATGATGACTTTAACAAGGCACTGCATGATCTCGAAGCGGTCATTATCGCCAACCGTTTGACCTTGTCGCAGCAAGCCAATCGTCATGAAAAACTGATCCAGGCTTTAATTACACCGAGCGCCGAGTGATTAAAACTTGAGTCTCTAGGCAAAGCCTTTTATACTGTGCAGTCTGTTAAAATTTACTATTCAAACGAGAATTCTTATGGCACGCGTAACCGTTGAAGATTGTTTAGACCATGTAGACAACCGCTTTGAGCTTGTACTAGTGGCAAGCAAACGCGCGCGTCAATTGGCACGTCAAGGCATTGAACCGACTGTGGAATGGGACAACGACAAGCCGACTGTAGTGGCTTTGCGTGAAATCGCTGCAGGGCATGTGTCCAAAGATATTTTAAAACAGCGTGATCAGGATTACCAAACTTCGAGCTTGGATCTGGCACTTTCTGCAAACAACCTTAATCTGGATGGCTTTTCTTTCCAATAAGCCCTCCTCCTGAAAAAAAGCCTAGTTTAAAACTAGGCTTTTTTTGTTTTCTGGCTTTTATATTTATGCTAGAACGGTTATAACTTAACAGTTAGCTCCCGAGTTTGTCCCGGTTTTCTGCTTTTAAGCATGAAAAAAATTGACAAGCTTTATGATTTCGATTTCATTAGAGCTTTCAGTTTTTTGTTTGTAAGAAAATCCAGTTTAAAAGGTGTTTTATGCCAGGGCCACAGGTCAGTCAAGCCAAGCAACAATTACATATCATTATCGACGCGTATTTAAATGAAAGCGAAGTCGAGCGTGTGCTTGCGGCTTGTGATTATGCAGATCTGGCCCATGAAGGTATTACCCGTAAAAGCGGCGAACCCTATATTCTGCACCCGATTGCGGTAAGCTGTATTTTGGCTCATATGCGGCTGGATACTGAAACCCTGATGGCCGCCCTGCTGCATGATGTTATTGAAGATACTGACTTTAACAAAGATGATATTAGCGAGACTTTTGGTTTTACCGTGGCCGAGCTGGTCGATGGCGTGACCAAACTCAGCCATTCCAGCGATAAAGAATATAATAAAGCCGCGTCATTCCGAAAAATCCTGCAAGCCACCTTACAGGACCCACGTGTCATTATTGTGAAACTGGCTGACCGCTATCACAACATGACCACTTTGGAGGCGCTGCGCCCGGACAAACGTGCGCGTATCGCCCGCGAAACCTTTGAAATTTTTGTGCCGATGGCACGTATTGTCGGCATGAATGAAATGGCCGACAATCTGGAACATCTGTGTTATCAGAATCTTGATCTGGACATGTATAACAACGTTCAGGCAGCGCTGTTAGAAACCAAGCCAAAACGTTGTGAATATCAGGCGATCTGGGAACAAAAGCTGAATGATCTCTTAGAAGACTATAAAATTGAAGGTCGAATCAAAAAGAAAAATAACAATATTGAGCTGTTACGTCATTTTGTTAAAAATGATATTGACCTGCAAGAGCTGACCCATAGTCATGCATTTGAAATTATTTTACAAAGCATTGCAGATTGTGACCGTCTGGCAGAAATTCTGACTCAAAGCTTTAAAATTCAAAGCTATGAAGATCATATTCGCCGTCCATTACCCGGTGGCAACCAGTCCTTGATGATGCGTTTAAAAGGTGAAAAAACCACGTTATCGCTCACCATTCAAACCGAACTGATGCGTAAAGCCGCACGTTTTGGTGTGGTACTGGGTGAAAATGCCCCGCAAGCCTGTCGTTCTGCAATTCAGGCCTCGATGCAAAATCTGAACGTGTTGGTCGATGGTGAATGTGCCAAAACCACCTTTAGTGAATTACTGGATTATCTGCATCAGGAAAAGATCTGGGTGTATACCCCGCATGGGCATTTACACGAATTGCCACAAGGTGCAACAGCGGTTGATTTTGCTTATGCGGCCAGCCTGTTCCTGGGCAACCATGCCATCGGGGCGAAAATTAACAATGAGACCAAACCGCTCTCTACCCCGCTAGTCAGCGGCCAGGTGGTCGAAATCATTACTGATGTCCTGGCAACCCCCAACCCGGACTGGCTCAGCTTTATCAACACCCAGAAAGCCCGCCGTGCCATTCAGAATATCTTGCGCGATCAGGATCTGGACGAACAGCGTCTGGTCGGTCAGCAAGCACTGAATCGTGCCCTAAAACTGTTTCATCGTTCGATCCGGGATCTGACCGAAGCGGACTGGAAAAACCTGCTGGAATGGCGCCATATTGCCACTCAAGAGCAGCTGTTTGAGCAGATTGCAGTCGGTGACTTATTGCCGCAACTGGTGGCCAATCATTTATTCGCCCAAGACCAGCATCAAAACATTGCCAGCTCAGGGCGCCTGATTCAGGGCACTGAAGGTGTAGATGTCAAATATGCACATTGCTGTAATCCGGTGCTGGGCGATCCGATTCAGGGTCATTTGACTCGTCGTGGCCTGATTGTGCACCGTTCACGCTGTCATAACCTGCTGCATGAACAGCATCAGCACCCTGAAAATATCATGCCCTTGCAGTGGACTGCCGACGATCTGGACGATATCAGCTTTAGCGCCTATCTCAGCATTGATCTGGCCATGGATGATGAGCAGATTTCCGACCTAATTTATCAATGTCGTAAAGCACATTCAGGGGTAGAGATGGTACGCACCCAGGATGAGCAGACCTATGTCAATATCGTGGTGCATAACCGCAAACAGATTGCCCAGATCATCCGGGACCTGCGTATGTATTTCGGTTTTCCAAGAATTACCCGTCTGACCCGGCCGGTCATTCTGAGCGAAGCCTCTAAAGCGAGTTAATCATTTAAAACGATAATGCTGTTGTCGGTTGAACTGATCGAATATGATGCATGTTGATGATAAAAGGAGAAATTCATGTCCCGCCAAGTAATCCATACTGAAAATGCCCCTGCTGCGATTGGTACCTATTCGCAAGCTATTTTAGTGGGGGATACCCTATATCTATCCGGTCAAATTGGTCTGGATCCTTATAGTATGGAACTGGTTGAAGGCATTGAAGCTCAGATTCGCCGTGTATTCGACAACTTGAAAGCGGTGTGTGAAGCGGCTGGCGGCTCTTTGGCAGACATCGCCAAACTGAATATCTATCTGACCGATTTATCGCACTTCCAGCTGGTGAACCAGATTATGGGTGAATATTTTGCCCAGCCTTATCCAGCACGTGCAGCACTCGGTGTTGCCAGCCTGCCAAAAGATGCTCTGGTCGAGATGGATGGCGTTGTTATCATTCAGCAATAATTTTTAAAATTTATGTAACACCTAAACTTCTATATTTCGTTTGCAATCATGAATCACTCAAGCAAAAACCCGAGCAATAATCGGATTTTTGCTTGAGTGATATTTTTTTATCTAAATCACCAATCATAATAAAAGCTATTTCAAATGATTTTTATTGACAAACGATAACAATTATCAATAATATTACTTATCTTATTTAAACACTGTGGTTGTGTCCTATGTACGTTTGTTTATGCCGTGGCATTACAGATCAAGACATTAAAGATGCTATTGCAAATGGCGCTGAAACGTATCGTGATGTGCGCGATATATTGGACTTGGGAACCTGCTGTGGCCGCTGTGCGCCAGAAGCCCGTATGATCATCAGTGATGAAGTTTCACAAATTGCGGCCCGTTTGGCTGTGGCCGCCTAAACCGAATAAAGATAATCATAAATCAATGATCTCAGATCATTCCTCCTCCCCCGCCTCTGACTCTGGCGGGTTTTTATTGCCGTTGATCTAAGCCTGGATCGATTTGATTGCGATTTTCATTTGCTGTTCTATAAATTACTCGCCATTGCCCCCTGACTTGCTTTACTATCATCATTAGAGCGCTTTCTTAGAAAGATAAAACAGGTTCAAATGGAGTTATGTGATGAAAGGCAATCGTGATGTGATTAATCAGCTCAATCAGGTGTTGTATCACCACCTAACTGCAATTAACCAGTATTTCCTGCATTCACGCATGTTTAATGACTGGGGCATTGAGAAACTGGGCTCGGCAGAATATAAAGAATCCATTGTGCAGATGAAGCATGCCGACAAGATTATTGAACGGATTTTATTTTTAGAAGGTCTGCCAAATTTGCAACATCTGGGCAAACTGTATATCGGCCAGCACACTCAAGAAGTGCTGCATTGTGATGTGCGCAAAGTCAAAGAAAATATCGAAACCATTCATAAAGCTGTGGCACTGGCTGAAACTGAAATGGATTATGTGACCCGCGATCTGCTACAGGAAATTCTGGAAAAAGAAGAAAACTATCTGGACTGGACGACCACGCAAATCGACCTGATTGAAAGTGTGGGTATCGAAAACTATATTCAAAGTCAGCTCTAAGATTCGACTCACAATAAAAAAAGCCAGCATCTGCTGGCTTTTTTTATACTTATTGGCGTGGCATATCCCTAGTCACTTCTGCATAGCTAAGTTCAGTTTTCTGAATCGTATTTAAACGCTGAAGTTGATGCTGTGCTTCATCTACATAGCCGTTATAAGCCAATAAACGAATATATTTTAAAAAGTTGTATTTGGTTGGATAGCTCACCACCAGCTTTTCATATTGATGAATTTCATCTTCGCTCATCTTGCGATAAGGATTGACCCGAATCCAGGCAATCCGATGATTAAATTCAGTCAGCAGATAAATCGGCTTTTCATTAGTGATCTTTTCAGGCTGCATTTCATAACGAATACTTTGTCCGAGTTTTGGCACCGCAACATCATAATCACGGTAAATCACGAGCAATAAGATCAATCCAAGGCTGAAAGTCAGTTTCATCCATATCGAAGGCAACGTAACCGTTTTAATTTTTGGATTCTGTGCCAAGACCGTCCCCAGAATAAAACCAACTGGCAACAGGAAATAGGCATAGTGCTGTGGAAACTCAAACATGGCATGCGTGACAAATGTCCCGATCATCAGAATCCCAATCACAGACTCTGGGGTATCGACCCAGCGTTGCAGCTGATAACCCAAATAACCAAAGTAGGCCAAGAAAGGCAAACCGATGAGCAGTCCATTCCAGAGTAAAAAATCTAGAATAAAATTATGTGCGCTACGAATCCAGACCGGACCTTGCACCGTATCACTAATCGAGACAAAAGCTACGCTGGTCTGATACCAGCCATAGCCAAACCATGGCTGCGCCTGAATTGCAGCCAGCATCTGCTGCCAGATCGCGAGACGTGACATATCGCCAGTGGCACGCGACACCACATCCCGACTTTGCACCACATCCGCATCCATCGCCTGTGCAGCGAACTGACTGAGTAATGGAAAAGCCACGATACAGGCAATAAAGAAAATGAACCAAGCTGTGCTGTAGTACCATTTCAGACGAATAATGCCTTTATATTGATAGAACGCCAGATACAGTATGATCGCAATCGCAGCGACCCAAGCAGTACGCGACTGACTTAACGCCACTCCCATAATAATCACTGCAGCGCAGGCAAATAACCATTTGGTCTGGATTTTTTTCTTTTCATATAAGTAAAGGCAGCTCATCAATGCCATGACTAAAAAAGTCGCCATATTGTTCGGCTGGGCAAAGTTGGCATAAGGCCGTTGACTACCACTGACATTCACCATACCTGGCAATATTGCATCCAGATTTGTCCATTGGCAAAGTGCGATAATGCCTGTGACTGTACCTGAAGCCAGAAACACATAACTCAAGTTAGTGAAAGTTTCTTCCCGGCTAGAGTTTCCTGTTGACAGGTTATAACCCAACACACTTGCCAGCCAAAAGCCAAACACGAAAATAAAGCCCAGCATAGCGGTGCTAAAGAAAAACACCTGCCCTGCGAGTAAATGTACAAGAGGAACACAGGCGAGTAGCGATAATGGCAAAGCAACTACTGGTAATTTTAGTTTTTCTTTTAGACAGCTTGCAGCGAGCGCAAATAACGCAAAGAAGGCATACAGCTCCCCCGTATAGGTGACCCATGGACGATAATGGATAGGCATAAGCCATGCAAGGGAGATCAGGATTGCGGCAAGAAGGGCGAGCGTGAATTTCATGGAAATATCAAGCAGTGGAAGTTTGGCACATGATAAACAAAAAGCAGATTAAAGGGTAATCTGCTTTTTGAGAGAAATATTAGAGTTTAGTTCCAAGGCCGTAGATCAACGATTTTAATGACTTCAGCTTTTTCCTTATCTATCAGCACCACCATATCTACGGCATTGGCTTTTAAAGGCAGCCAAGCATCGGCTTTTGGATATTTTGCTAAAGTTTTTTCAACTTCTGTTTTTGAGTTGTACTGTTCCAATTCTTTAAGTGGCAATGCACGTTGTTGAATTTGGGTTTTAGCTTGAGTCAGCTCTACATAGCGTTCTGGACGCTGTGCAATAGAAATACCATTAAAAACCTCTGCAAACATATCCTCACTACGTTGGTTAGCATCTTTAGAAAACTCCGTAGCGACAAATTGCGGTTTAAACCATGAAAGTTGTTGGAATTGAGACTGTGCTTGATCTAAATGCTCTGTCACAATTTCATTTTTGCGTACTAACTCAAAACGATCAACATTATAAACTAACCACACAGGCCGGCCTTGTTCAATACTAAAAACCCCATAGCAAAGTGCTGCAATTTGAATAGTTATGATCACACTGAGGTCAAATTTAAGTGTTTTTTTACCTTCTTTATAGACTAGCCAGCCCAATATTGGCCCAATAATGACATCAATAGCCAACATCATGAGGAAAATTTGAGTGACACCCACTGCTGTAGCTAAAGGAGTTGGGTACCATACAAAAAATACGACACCAACCACAATGAGAGAGATAACAAATTGCATATGCGACAAACAATAAAATTGTATTAGAGTATTCAATATTTATTGAAGAACTTTTATTAAATAATAATAAAATAGCCCCCATAATAAAAATGTGACTAAACTGCGGAACCCCACTT
>NZ_VPEU01000030.1:0-34197 GCF_013416975.1 Acinetobacter sp. YH18001
GACTGTTATGTTGACCATCGTTCAAGACGCGTTAACCTTCGATGATGTCCTATTACTCCCTGCCTATTCTACTGTTCTCCCAAAAGATGTCTCTCTAAAGACACGCCTGACCCGTGGCATTAACCTGAATATTCCTCTTGTGTCTGCAGCGATGGATACGGTGACTGAGTCCCGTATGGCAATTGCAATGGCGCAAAACGGTGGTATCGGTATTTTGCACAAGAACATGGATATCGCTGTTCAGGCTGCAGAAGTGCGCCGTGTGAAAAAATTCGAAGCGGGTATGGTCAAAGACCCGATTACAGTTACTCCTGAAACCACAGTACGTGAATTGATTGCTTTGACTCAAGCCAACAATATCAGTGGTGTACCAGTGGTGAAAGATGGCAAAGTGGTCGGTATTGTCACCGGTCGCGATACACGCTTTGAAACCAATCTTGAGCAGCCAGTCAGCAACATCATGACTGGTCAGGATCGTCTGGTAACAGTTCGCGAAGGCGAATCGAAAGAAAATATCCAAGCCTTATTACAGCAGCACCGTATTGAAAAAGTATTGGTGGTGAATGATCAGCAAGAGCTGAAAGGCTTGATTACGGTGACAGATTTCCGTAAAGCTGAACTTTATCCAAACAGCTGTAAAGATGATTTAGGTCGTCTACGTGTCGGTGCTGCAGTCGGTACCGGTGCAGAAACCCCAAGCCGTGTTGAAGCACTGGTTGAAGCTGGAGTCGATGCGATTGTTGTCGATACAGCACATGGTCATTCTGCGGGTGTGATCGAGCGCGTACGTTGGGTGAAAGCCAACTATCCACAAGTTCAGGTGATTGGCGGTAACATCGCAACTGGTGATGCTGCATTGGCCTTACTTGATGCAGGTGCGGATGCGGTTAAAGTCGGGATTGGTCCGGGTTCAATCTGTACCACACGTATTGTGGCCGGTATTGGTATGCCGCAAATTTCTGCAATCGATTCTGTGGCCAATGCGCTGAAAGATCAGATTCCTTTGATCGCGGATGGTGGTATCCGTTTCTCTGGCGATATGGCCAAAGCGATTGGTGCGGGTGCAAGTACCATTATGGTCGGTTCATTGATGGCCGGTACTGAAGAAGCACCGGGCGAGGTTGAATTCTTCCAGGGCCGTTACTACAAAGCCTACCGCGGTATGGGTTCGTTGGGTGCCATGGCGGGTGCAACCGGTTCGGCTGACCGTTACTTCCAGGACTCTAAAGCCGGTGCCGAGAAACTGGTTCCTGAAGGCATTGAAGGTCGCGTACCGTACAAAGGTCCAATGGGCAATATCGTGCATCAGATGATGGGCGGCCTACGTTCTTCGATGGGTTATACCGGTTCTGCGATGATTGAAGACCTGCGTCAAAATGCCAAGTTTGTGAAAATCACTTCTGCCGGTATGTCGGAATCACATGTGCATGATGTGACCATTACCAAAGAAGCACCCAACTATCGCGTGGGTTAATCTCCTGTGATTTAAAATTTTTAAAAGCCGTCATGCAAATGACGGCTTTTTTATTTTGGTGTAAAGTGTGGCACAGGGAAAAAATGGGTGAGATCAATCATCCGCTAAGAAGTGAGATAAAGATGAGTTATTTTGGTACTGACGGTATTCGTGGAAAGTTTGGCGAATTGCCGATTACCCCTGAGTTTGCCCTGAAATTGGGGTTTGCAGCCGGTAAGGTTTTAAAGCGTCATAGTAAAAAAGCCAAGCCCTTGGTGGTTTTGGGTAAAGATACCCGTTTGTCTGGCTATATTCTGGAAGCCGCCTTGCAGGCAGGTTTAAATGCGGCTGGCGTCTATGTTCATCTTTTAGGCCCATTACCAACACCGGCGATTGCCCATTTGACCCGCGCCTTGCATGCCAGCCTGGGAATTGTAATTTCTGCTTCGCATAATCCGTATTTCGATAACGGTATTAAGTTTTTCTCGGCGGAAGGCAAGAAATTACCGGATGCCTTGCAAGAAGAAATCAATCAGGAACTCGAACAAGATTTCATCATTGAAGATACCGCGAGCCTGGGTAAAAGTATCCGGGTCAAAGATGCCAATGGTCGCTATATTGAATTCTGTAAATCGACTTTCCCCTATCATCTGGACTTGAATGAACTCACCATTGTGGTGGATTGTGCCAATGGTGCCGCCTATAACGTCGGGCCTGCTGTGTTCCGTGAGCTGGGCGCACGTGTGATTGCCATTCATAATGAACCGACCGGGTTAAATATCAATAAAGACTGTGGTTCGACTCATCCTGAAAGCTTGCAACAAGCCGTGATCCAGCATCAGGCCGACTTAGGTGTTGCTTTTGATGGCGATGCCGACCGTGTAGTTCTGGTGGATAAGTCTGGAAAGCTGATTGATGGCGACCATATTCTGTATATTCTTGCCACGCAAAGCTCGAAAAAGCCGGCAGGTATCGTCGGTACCTTAATGAGCAATATGGCACTGGAACTGGCACTGGAAAAAGCTCAAGTGCCATTATTACGTGCCAAAGTCGGCGACCGTTATGTGTTGCAAGGTCTGGAAGAAAACGGCTGGACGATTGGTGGCGAGCCTTCTGGGCATATTCTGACCTTGGACAAGAGCACCACCGGCGATGCCATTATTGCCGCCTTGCAAGTGCTGACAGTCATGGTTGAACAGAAGAAAGCCCTGCATGAGCTGGTGGCTGATTTTCAACTGTTGCCAAATGTCCTGGTCAATGTGCGTTTAGATGCCATGTTTGATCCTTATTCAGTACCGGCCTTGGCCGCTGAATTTGAAAAAGCCGAACAGCAGCTTAAAGGGCGTGGCCGCTTGTTGATTCGTAAATCAGGCACTGAACCGGTCATTCGCGTGATGGTTGAAGGCGATGATCTGGCCGAAGTCACTACACTTGCACATAGCCTGGCAGATGCTGTACGTGCCAATGCTGCTTAAGGGGAATATAGAGAATGAGTGATCTGATCAAGGATCTGAGTGAGCTGCGCCTGAATTATGAAAAAGGCGAGCTACAAGAACAGCAAGTGCATCCGAATCCGCATCTGCAGTTCTTGCAATGGTTTAACCACGCGCTGGAAGCAAAATTACACGAACCCTATGCCATGTCGTTAGCTACAGCCAATGCTCAAGGCCGTCCGCATGTGCGTACGGTATTGCTGCGTGGAGCGACTGAAGCAGGCTATGATTTTTATACCAACTATGACAGCCAGAAAGGTCTGGATCTGGCTGAAAATCCGTATGCCGAACTGTTGTTCTACTGGCAGGATCAGGAACGTCAGATTCGTGTGTCTGGTCGAGTGATGAAAATATCGGAAGAAGAGTCAACTGATTATTATCATAAACGTCCACGCGATAGCCAGATTGCTGCGCATATCAGCACACCGCAAAGTGGGGTAATTGCTGGTCGTGAAGAATTACAGCAACGTTTCTGGGATTTACATAATCAGGTTGCGAATCAGCAACAGCTAGACAAGCCGGTCTTCTGGGGCGGTTATCGTCTTGAGCCGGATTATTATGAATTCTGGCAAGGCCGTCCGAACCGTTTACATGACCGTCTCAGTTATCGCAAAACCGGTACGGGCTGGACTTTAGAGCGCTTAATGCCATAACCATGCAAAAACTGGAAATCAAACAACGGCCCTTGCTGACATCTCCTGAAAATTTACAGGGTGTTCCGGCATTTGTGGCCGAGATTCTGGCCCGTCGTGGAGTGGAGTCCGAGCAGGAGCTGGAACTCAAGCTTAAGCATTTGCTGGCACCGACCATGAAAGGATTGTTTGAAGCCATTCAACTGATGGATCAGGCGATTGATCGTGGCCAGAAAATCGTGATTGTTGGCGATTATGATGCCGATGGTGCGACCAGTACCGCACTCATGGTGCTGGCTTTACGCGATATGGGGGCAAAGGTCGACTATCTGGTACCAGACCGTTTTAAATATGGGTATGGACTGACACCTGCAATTGCAGACCTGGCCTTTGTCAGTTTTACGCCGGATTTGCTGATTACCGTGGATAATGGTATTTCCAGTCATGAAGGGGTGAAACAGGCGCAGGATCATGGCATGCAGGTGATCATTACCGATCACCATCTGACCACCAAGCCGACACCGCAAGCGGAAGCTGTGGTTAATCCCAATCAACTGGGTTGTGAATTTCCAAGCAAGGCACTGGCCGGGGTAGGCGTGGCTTTTTATGTGTTGGCAAATCTGTCCACACATCGCAAGAAACTTGGAAAATCGACTACTGCAATTATTAACTATCTTGATCTGGTGGCACTCGGGACTTATGCTGATGTCGCGAGTCTGGACTATAACAACCGGATTCTGGTTGATGCCGGTTTAAAACGGATTCAGCAAGGGCAGTGCCGTGCGGGAATCAGTGCACTTCTGGATATTGCCAAACGTGATCCTGCCGGTTTGAAAGCTCAGGACCTCGGTTTTGTGCTAGGCCCACGGATTAATGCGGCTGGACGCATGGAAACCATGGATATCGGCATCGAATGTCTGCTGGCTGCTGATCTGGCAACGGCCTATCCTCTGGCTGAACAGTTGAATCAGCTGAATGTCGAACGCCGTCAGGTCGAAGGTAAAATCAAGCAGGAAGCCTTGCTTGAGCTAGATAAAATTCAATGGGATGAAGCTGAACTGCCTGCTGCGCTGATCATGTTTGAACAGCATTGGCATCAGGGGGTGATTGGCATTGTCGCAGGGCGTTTGAAAGAGCAGTTTCATCGTCCGAGTATCGTTTTTGCTGCGGATCAGGATAGGATTCATATCAAAGGCTCGGCGCGTTCCATCGAAGGTATTCATATCCGTGATGCGATTGAACAAGTAGCGGAGCAATATCCACATTTAGTTAGCCATTTTGGTGGACATGCAGCAGCAGCAGGTTTAACCCTGAAAAAAGAAAATTTTGCTGAGTTTAAGCAGGTTTTTGAGGCACTGATTGCTGCGATGGATGAGGATTTATTCACCGCGACTTTATGGACAGATGGAAAATTGCCAAGTTCTGCTTTTCACATTGAAACAGTCGATTTATTACAGAATTTAAGTCCATGGGGGCAAAAATTTCCCCAACCGATTTTTGATGGTGTGTTCAAAATTATGGACTATCGCTGGCTTAAAGATGTGCATCTTAAATTACGCGTAGCGTTGGAAAATGGTCAGGTCGTGGATGCGATCGCCTTCAATGCAGCGGATAAATATGACTTTGACCCGATGAAAGATACGCGTTTGGTCTATGAGCTGGATAAAAATGTCTTTAATGGCAATGTCAGCTTGCAAATGCGGATTATCCATTTGGAACAATAGGCCATAAAAAACCGCTCGAGTGAGCGGTTTTTTGACTTTTAATCGGAATGATTAGAAGCGGTATGCACCACGTACGCCGAAAACATTACCTGCATCAGCAAAATCAATAGAACCTTCTAGGCTAACTTGCTGATTAAAGAATTTCTTGGCACGAATAGTAAATACATCACTATTTTCTAGGTCAGAATCAGAGAACCCAAGACCGACACTAAAAGTTTTGTCGAGGTATAAATCTGCACCTAGGTTATACGCATCTAGATCACCGAAGCTGGCTCCACCTTCAAAGTTCATATCGTAAGCACCAACTTGGCTTACATATTTTGCACGTAAAGTTGGATCGACATCATCACCTGCATCATTGTCATAACCTAAAAGACCAACAGCAACTAATAAACCAGGTACAGGTAAATAGCCTAACTCTGCGCTATAAAATGTAGTGTCAGAATCGCCAATTGGTGTATCAATAGATGATTGCCCAATTGAGCCACTTACGTAAAAATCTGAATTTGGAACAAAATATTCAACACCTACATCGAATGTTGTGACATCAGATACATCGTAATCAATATAAGAAACCGCTGCATTAATATTACTGGCACGGTTTAAAAAAGCTGCTTCATTCAAAGGCGAGTTCTTTACTTGCACTGGATTGAAATAATAAGTTCCATCAATCGCAAAACCAGTAGAAGTATCCCCATTATCTGGATCTACAAGAGCAATCGTGCCCCCGATTTCAGCTTGGTAAGCATGTGCAGTTCCTAGGCTAGCAAGAAGTGCTGTAGCAAGAGCAAGTTTCTTAAACATTTAGATTTTCTCTCTTTGTTATAAAAATATGACTGTATTATTAACAGTTGTAACAAATTGTACAGTTTATATTCGCCCAGTCAATGTGCAAAAAATACCTAAATGCTGGTTAAAAGTGCAATAAAAAAACCCATCCGAGGATGGGTTTTTTTATAAATGGCTAATCTGTGGTTTTAGATTAGAAGCGGTATTTCGCTGCTACACCAAATTTGTTGTAATCATTGTTGCCTACTTCACCAAAACCAACTCGACCTTCCAGGCTCACTTGCTGGTTAATGAATTTACGAGCACTGATCCCGAACTCATTGGTATCTGTAGGGCCAAGATCTTTACTTGCGTAATCTACACCAACACTGAGTGTCTTATCGATAAAGTAGTCTGCTGCCAGATTGTATTCATCTAGATCACCAAAGCCTGCGCCAGCTTCCAGGTTGATATCTTTACCATTACTAAGTGTAGTCACATATTTAGCACGTAATGTTGGATCTACGCCGTCATCATAGTCATTATCATAACCTTTTAAACCGGCAGCAATTAATAGGCCCGGTGCTGGAAGGTAACCGATTTCAGCACCATAAACGGTTTGATCAGAGTTAGGGCCAACGTCGCGTTTAACATCATCACGACCAACATTACCACTTAGGTAGAAGTCTGAATTTGGTACAAAATATTCAGCGCCTACGCCGTAACGATGACGGTCATCATTACCGATTTCATCATATTGATATTGAGCGCTTACATTGCTGGCACGATCAAGGAACGCTGCCTCTGCTAATGGTGAATTACGTGTTTGAACTGGATTGAAGTAATATTTACCATCGACACCGAAAGAACCGCTAGTTCCGCCGAAATCCGGGTCAATTACTCCTGCTGATGCACCAATTTCTGCCTGGTAAGCATGTGCTGCTGTACCTGTCATTGCTATTGCTGAAAGTAGTGCCGAAGCAATCGCTAATTTTTTCATGGTTACTACCCCTCAAATCTTTAGTTAAAAACATTACACTTTTTGTTACAACTTTCAGTCTAGAGCAATTTCAAAGATCGTCAATCAAAGGAAAGTTACAGCAATGTGAATAGCGTAATCTTATGTAATCTTTTCTAAATAAGTAACTGAATAATAGAATTAAATTTATAATGTAGTGTTTTATTAAAACTGTGTAGATATTGTGGAATGTATTGAATTTGCTGATTTTTTATTCAATTTGGTAGGTGTTTTTAGACGATAAAATCAAATGAAAAAGTATATTTTGATAATGAATGCGAGATGCGAAATCCGATCAAGCTTCAGATCAAAACGACATTTAATAACCGATTCAATTGTCAAAAAATTCCTGACGAAAACATAACTCTAAATTGGGATGACATTCGAGCTTTGGACTGGATCCATCACACTGAAATAGCAGAAATAGACTGTGCTATAATATGGGGCTAAATAATTTGTGCCTAATTTTGATTGAGAGTAATTCACGTGGAAATTAATCCGTATCTAAACCAATTAAAAGACTTAAACGAACGTGGTCAAACACTACGGGGGTATCTTTGACTACGATCTGAAAAAAGAGCGTTTAGAAGAAGTCCTGCGTGAATTAGAAGATCCCACCATCTGGAATGACCAGAGTCGTGCCCAGGCCATGGCCAAAGAAAAAGGCGAACTTGAGAACGTATTAAATGTGCTGGATGGTTTGACCACACAGCTTGAAGATGCGCAGGCCTTGCTTGATCTGGCAGTGGAAGCGGATGATGAAGGCTTACTGGAAGATGTACAGGCTGAACTGACTACAGCTGAAGAAGAACTGGCTAAACTTGAATTCCGTCGTATGTTCAACAATCCGATGGATCCTAATCCTTGTTATTTAGAAATTCAGGCCGGTTCGGGTGGTACTGAAGCGCAGGACTGGGCATCCATGCTCATGCGGATGTACCTGCGCTGGATTGAACGCCATGGCTTTAAAGCAGAAATCATGGAAGAATCGGACGGCGATGTCGCAGGGCTTAAATCAGCGACGATTCGTGTAGACGGTGAATATGCCTATGGCTGGTTACGTACAGAATCTGGGGTGCACCGTTTAGTGCGTAAATCGCCATTTGACTCGGGCAACCGTCGTCATACCTCATTCTCGGCTGTGTTTGTTTCGCCTGAAGTCGATGACAATATTGAGATCGAAATTAATCCGGCAGATGTGCGTACCGATACCTATCGTGCATCGGGTGCCGGTGGTCAGCATATTAACAAAACGGATTCTGCGGTTCGTTTAACGCATGCACCGACCGGGATTGTAGTGGCCTGTCAGAACCAGCGTTCACAGCATGCCAACCGCGACCATGCCTGGAAGCAGTTACGCGCCAAACTTTATGAACGTGAAATGCAAATTCGTAATGATGCTGCAAAAGCGCTGGAAGATACCAAGTCTGATATCGGCTGGGGAAGCCAGATTCGTTCATACGTTCTGGATGATTCACGTATTAAAGACTTACGTACCAGTGTCGAAAGTTCCAATACCGGCGCGGTTCTGGATGGCGATCTGGATAAATTTATCGAAGCAAGCTTGAAACAGGGCTTGTAAGAAATCGTTTAAGCTTGTAAGAAATCGTTTAAATAGCTGGCGTAACCAAGTTAGTACAGACTGTGACTCTTATATCTAAATTTATCGATATATAAATCGATAAAATGCGATATAATCGGTTTAGATGCTGAAACAAGTTTTGTTACGCCACAGATTGTGATGTACCTATGGATCTTGATCTAATTTTTAAAGCCTTAGCCAATCCGATACGCCGGCAGATTCTGGAATGGTTGAAATCGCCAGAACAATATCTGTCTGTGGAAGAGTGTGGCGGCTTTCAACGTGGGGTCTGTGCAGGGCAGATTGAAAAGTTAGGACAAGTCTCTCAGTCCACCATGTCCAATCATTTGTCTGTCTTGCAGCAGGCCGGTTTAATCACCGCGACCAAGCATGGACAATGGTCTTATTTCTCGCGTAATGAAGCTTTGATTCAGCAATATATCGACTATATGCAACAACACCTTTAATCCAACAGGTGGGAGTACCGATGGCTGAATTAAATTCTCCTTTAACGCTTGGCGCGTTAGAACTTAAAAACCGTGTCATCATGGCGCCGCTTACGCGTAGTCGTGCAACTGACGACCGCGTACCAACGCCAATGATGGCCGAATATTATGCACAACGTGCAAGTGCCGGTTTAATCATTTCTGAAGCCACGGTGATTTCTGAAGAAGCCAATGGTTACCGTAATACTCCTGGTCTCTTTACTGATGCGCAGGTAGCAGGCTGGCAGCAGGTGACTCAAGCGGTACATGACCAAGGTGGCCTGATTGTGGCGCAGCTGTGGCATGTGGGTCGTGTGTCTGATCCAGAACTGTTAAATGGTGAAACGCCAGTATCGGCGAGCAGTGTACAACAGGCCGGTCATGTCAGTTTATTACGTCCAAAACGTCCTTATGTGTTGCCGCGCGCGCTGGAAATTTCTGAAATTCATGCGATTACCGAACAATATAAACAGGCGGCAATTTGCGCCAAAGCTGCCGGTTTTGATGGAGTTGAACTGCATGCCGCCAATGGTTATCTGATTGACCAGTTCCTGCAAACCAAGACCAACCAGCGTGAAGATGAATACGGTGGTTCAGTCGAAAACCGTGCCCGTTTCCTGCTGGAAGTCATGGATGCACTGATTGATGTCTGGGGTGCAGGCCGTGTCGGAATTCATTTGGCACCGCGTGGCGATGAACACGATATGGGCGACAATGATCCACGTGAAACCTTTGGTTATGTGATGGAACAGTTGGGCAAGCGCCAGATCGCGTTCTTCTTTACCCGTGAATATCTGGCGGAAGACAGTATCTCGGAGTATATGAAACAGCGTTCAAACGGCGTGCCGTATATGGCCAATATGCGTTTAAGTCGTGACGATGCGATTGAATTGCTGGCTTCAGGCAAAGCAGATGCGGTAGCTTTTGGTAAGGCTTATATTGCCAATCCGGATTTATACGAGCGTCTGCTCGAAGATGCACCGCTGAATGAACTGAAGCTGGAAAATATGATCGGAACCAATGTCGCAGAAGGCTATATTGATTATCCGACATTGGCTGAAGCAGACGCTTTAACTACTGTAGAATAATCTAAAAATGAGCCACATCGATTAACATGTCGATGTGGCTCTGTTATATTTTGTCGATTGAATCTGTTTCGAGGCGCATTTGGCTACTCCATTTTGGTATAACGCAGCGTTAGCTCTGATTAAACCCTTATATCAATCGCGTATTCGTAAACGTGCGACCGATCCTGAACAATTACAACAAGAACTGACAGAACGTTTCGGCCCATTTCAGCCGCCCAAAAATCTGCATGCCATCTGGTTTCATGTGGTCTCGGTCGGTGAGACCAATGCTGCCCAGCCTCTCATCGAACATTATTTAAAATCGGGTCATCCGGTACTGGTCACCAATACCACCAAAACCGGTCAGGCACGGGCCAAATCACTTTTTTTAAAAGCACCTTATCTGGATTTATTTCAAGCGGTCTATTTACCTGCTGATCAGAAAGTACTGATCCGTGATTTTTATCAGCAGTATCAGCCAAAACTGTTATTGCTGATGGAAACCGAGCTTTGGCCGAATCTGCTGGATCAGGCATCAGAGTTTGATGTAGCCACGATTTTGTTAAATGCGCGTCTTTCGGAAAAGTCGGCCAAGGGCTATGCCAGGGTTAAAGGTCTGACCCGGAGCATGCTACAGCAGTTAAGTCAGCTTTTGGCACAGGATACTGCCACCCAGCAGCGTTATATCGAGTTGGGAATCACCGCCGAAAAAACCCAGGTTTTGGGCAATATCAAATTTGATATTACTGCACCACAAAGTTTTGTAGAACATGCTGCAAACTTGAAGCAAGCATGGCAACTGGCAGGTCGCAAAATTATGATACTGGCCAGTACCCATGCGCCTGAAGAAAAAGACATTCTAAGCGCTTTAAAATCGGCTTTAGATAGCAACCCAAAACTTTTATGTATCGTCGTACCCCGTCATCCGGAACGTTTTGATGAGGTGTTTCAGGCTGCACAGAGTTTAAATTTAATAACTCAGCGCCGTAGTTTGGCCCAGAACATTGAAGCAGATACCCAGGTTTATCTGGCGGACTCGATGGGGGAAATGTGGCTCTGGTATGCTTTGAGTCAGGCCTGTTATGTCGGTGGCTCGCTGAATGAGCCGGGTGGCGGGCATAATATTCTGGAGCCGATTGCTTTGAATGTACCGACTGTTTTAGGCAAAAACTATTTTAATTTTCAGACCATCGTCGATGAATTCGTTCAAGCAGATGCAGTAGAAGTTGTGCAGGATGCGCAGCAGGCGGCAGAGGTATTGCTGGAACTTTTGCAAGATCAAATCAAGGCACAACGTTTAAATACAGCAGCGCAGAGAATTATGCAGTTAAATACGGGATCGCTTGCCAAGCATATTCAGGTGATTGATCGGTATCTTTAATTTATATTGATAAGTAACAGATATTGGATTTACCAAGACGGCAGGGATGCCGTCGTTAGGCTGTGTGGATTGAAGTTTTTTCAATATTTCTAAGCTGGCTTATCTAGCCTACTTTTCAAAGATGAAAAGTAGCAAAAATCTTTTGTATCCCTGAAGGAATGTGCTTCTCCCTCAGAGATACGCGCGACATCCATGTCGCCACCCTCTAGCGGATAGAGGTCATTCAACAGTTCTTCGGTATAAAATCTTCTATGAATATTGTCCTGCTTGACCATCGACAAACACAATCGGATCTCTGGACGATTTCAGCGAAACGTCAACTGGAACATTTACAGCAGCATGTGCAGATTCAGGTTGGAGATACCTTAAAAGTGGGAGTGCTGGAAGGTCAGCGCTATCTCACCGAGATTGTCGAGATTTCTGAAAAGGCAGTGCGACTAAAACCGCTTCAAGAGGATACTGTTCCAAAAAAATTACCCGTAACTTTAATTGTGGCCTTGCCACGGCCGAAAGTGCTGCGCCGTCTGATCATGGACAGTGTCACTTTGGGCGTGGAAAAAATCATTTTACTGCATAGCTACCGCGTCGATAAAAGCTACTGGCAAACCCCATTTTTACAGCAGTTAAATCATTATATCGAGCTGGGACTGGAACAGGCCGGGGATACAATAGCTCCGAAAATCGAGCTGTATAAACGTTTTAAGCCTTTTGTTGAAGATATTTTGCCGGGTTTGATTACGGCTGACCGACCCGCTTATGTGGCACATCCTTATGCCGAACAATCTATGCCTTTTGCGATTCCGCATCCTTGTACGATGATCATCGGCCCGGAAGGTGGATTCATTCCTTATGAAGTAGATTTACTGGTTAAAAACGGCTGCCAGGCTGTGAGTCTGGGCAACCGTATTCTCCGCACTGAAACCGTGATTCCCTATGTTCTAGGTCGACTGTTTAGCACGAGCTGAGGCATCTTCATTGCCTTCGCCGCGATAGACTTTGACTTCCTGTACCGGATAAGGAATTGAAATATGATGTTCGGCAAATGCCTGAATCACGCGTTCCTGCACCGCACTGATTGAGGTTCCTGTGCCTGTCTCAGTGGTATCGACCCACCAGAGCGCTTTTAAGGTAATGGAAAAATCAGCCAGCGCCGTGACATTGACACTAAAGCCCGGCTGACTGAGGATGGTCGGGTCTTTATCTAAAATGGCGGTAATCAGGTCTTTGGCTTTCTGGATATCATCTTCATAGCCAATGCCCACTACAAACTCACAGCGACGGCGGGTATAGGCCGTGTTTACCGTCACGGCACTGGTATAGACCGTGGCATTGGGAATCACGATACGGCGGCCATCCGGTGAACGCAAAAAGGTCGCACGAATCTGGATATCTTCGACTGTACCTTCCATGCCATTGACGATAATATCATCGCCAATCTTGAATGGTTCACCGAGTAAAATCAGCACACCAGAAAGCAGGTTCTGGAAAATATCCTTGAAGGCAAAACCAATGGCGACTGAACCAATCCCGAGGGCACTCATGAGCTGACCCGGGGTAAAGCCAGGCACGGCAATGACCAGTCCAATCAAAACACCAAAGAAAATAATAAAGGTACTGCCGACACGGTTCAGGACCAATACCAGATTCTGGCGGGTATAAGAGCGGTTCTCTAAAGTTTTGCGCACAAAAAACTTAAACAGTTTTGACAATAGCCAGAAGATGACAATGACCACCAGCGCAATACAGAAATAAGGCACACGCTCCCAGAAACCTTCCATGATCTTGTCAATGGTGCTATAGGCATCGTTGTACTTGGCAGTATGTTCAATCACGGTCTGGGTGGTTTTTTCAGTTGCCTGATGCAACAACTCCGTGGTGCCCTCAGTGACCTGGCTTAAGGTATTATTTTGCTCTGCCACAAAAATTCCATCATTTAAATTTTGCCTATTTTGCCTGATGTTGAGCAAAAAATTAAGAAGCGCTATCCGCCAGGAATGGATATTTCCTAAAAATAAGCAGACGGCTGTTAAAAATATTGTGTGGTTTTTTGCATGATCTCAGGCGGGATATGTGGCTGTTCTCCACCGCTCATATAACCCAATAAAGCCAGCGACCCAAATAGGCTCAGTAGTATCAGGACAATCATCAGCCAGGCCAGCATCTTTTCCCAGAGCAGGGTCATCCGCGCAGGACCGTAGTCATTTATGCCGCGATCTCCCGAACCAAAAACGATATAAAGCCATACAAAAATGTTCACCAAGGGCAGCAACAGCAGCAGCGCCCACCAGCCACTGCGGTTCATGTCATGCAAACGGCGAACGGTCACCACTAAAGCGAAATAGGCATAGACCAGAATCATGATCAGCATGCCGATACCGGCCAAGCCTTGTAGTGAAAGCAGCCAGTTAGAATCCATTGAATGGACTGCAATATTCACAATATCAATACTTAAGCCCAGCGCAATACTGCTAAACAGGAAGATGAAATGTAGAAATGCTGACCACGCAATAAAACTCAGACGCCCGAAACGGCCTTTTATCGACAAGGGATGATCCGTTGCCACTAAAGCGGGAGGGGTGAAATAGGGAGATTCTGGCGATTTCATAAATATGATCCTGAACTGAACAAAATGAAATAAGAGCGAGAGCTAAATTCTATTTTTTAAAGGGCATTGCTACAGATCATACACAGTTATGCAGAATATTCTGTACTGTAAGTTGTGCTTTATTTTGTTTGAATTTGAATAAATAATCTACGACGAAAGCATGATTGCCGGATTCGAAATAAGCAGGCCATACTGCCATTATGCATAAAAAACAATCAACAACACAGCATTAACCTCTCGTGATGAGATAGAACAAAATCAAGGAAGTGAAATATGCAAGAGATCTATCCAGTACCCGAAGATTTTAAAAAAACAGCACGTACGCTTGAAGACCAGTATTTCGAACGTTATCAACATTCCATCGAGCAGCCAGAAGCATTCTGGACAGAACAGGCACAACGTCTGGACTGGATCAAGCCTTTTACCCAAGTCAAAAATACCAGTTTCGATCCCGACAATTTTAAAATTGAATGGTTTGCTGATGGTCAGCTCAATGTCAGCGCCAACTGTCTGGACCGTCATCTGAAAGAACATCCCTATAAGCCGGCCATTATCTGGGAAGGAGATCATCCTTCACGGCACAAGATTATTTCTTTTGCCGAGTTGCATGACGAAACCTGCCGTTTCGCCAATGTGCTGAAAAAAAATGGCATTGCTAAAGGCGACCGGGTGATGCTGTACATGCCCATGGTCTCTGAAGCCGCGATTGCCATGCTGGCCTGCGCGCGCATCGGGGCGGTGCATTGCGTGGTATTTGGTGGGTTTTCACCGGATTCTCTGGCCAGCCGGATTGAAGACTGTCAGGCCAAAATGGTGATTACGGCCGATTCCGGTATGCGCGGCGGGAAACCGATTCCGCTGAAAGCCAATGTTGATGAAGCCCTGAAACTGGCTGGTACAGACTCCATTCAAAATGTAATAGTGGTGCATCGCACCGGCAACCCGATTGAAATGCAAGAGGGGCGCGACCTGTGGTATCACATGGAAATCATGTCGGTGAATGACATTTGCCCACCGGAACCGATGAATGCCGAAGATCCGCTATTTATCCTGTATACCTCGGGTTCGACCGGCAAGCCCAAGGGCGTGATGCATACCACGGGCGGCTATCTGACTTATGTGAATTGCAGTTTCCGCGAAGTGTTTGACATCAAACAGGATGATATCTTTTGGTGTACCGCAGATGTCGGCTGGATTACCGGACATTCCTATGTGCTGTATGGCCCATTGTCGAATGGCACCACGACTCTTATGTTCGAGGGTGTTCCACAGTATCCGAGCTGGGCGCGTACCGGACACATTGTCGATAAGCATAACGTCACCATTCTCTATACCGCACCGACAGCCATCCGCGCCATGATGCGTGAAGGTGATGCCTTTGTGCGGGAAAGTGACCGCAGCAGCCTGAGAATTCTAGGTTCGGTGGGTGAGCCGATTAATCCAGAAGCCTGGAACTGGTATTACACCGTGGTCGGTGAAAGTCGCTGTCCCGTCATTGATACCTGGTGGCAGACGGAAACCGGCGGTTTTATGATTACGCCATTGCCAGGCGCGACTGATTTGAAACCGGGTTCTGCAACACGGCCTTTCTTTGGGGTACAACCTGCGATTGTCGATGCGGATGGTAAGGAGCTGGAAGGCGAAGCTGAAGGCAATCTGGTGATTAAAGATTCCTGGCCGGGCCAGATGCGAACCATCTGGGGTGATCCGGAACGTTTTATCGAAGCCTATTTCTCGACTTATCCGGGTACTTATTTTACCGGAGATGGCGCGCGTCGCGATAAAGACGGTTATTACTGGATTACTGGCCGGGTCGATGATGTGCTGAATGTGTCCGGACACCGTTTAGGCACAGCTGAAGTTGAAAGTGCGTTGGTGGCCCATGAAGCAGTGGCTGAGGCTGCTGTGGTGGGTATGCCGCATGACATTAAAGGGCAGGGAATTTGTGCCTTTGTCACCTTACAGGCCGACGTGACCAGTTCAGATGAATTGCGTGCTGAACTGGTGAGCTGGGTGCGCAAGATTTTGGGGCCAGTGGCGACACCTGATGCACTGTACTGGGCACCCGCTTTGCCCAAAACCCGTTCAGGGAAAATCATGCGCCGGATCTTGAGAAAGATTGCAGCCAATGAGCTGGATAGCCTGGGCGATACCTCGACATTGGCTGAACCGCAAGTGGTGGATCATCTGATTGCAGAAGTACAAGCCAATCCTCGTTAAATAGCTAAAGTCCACAAGCAAAATACCGGCTGCACGCAGCCGGTATTTTTAGATCAGGAATAAGCTCTGCATGCTTTCGAATATAGCGCAACGTCTTGATCTGCTAAGCTGCCCACATGCTGAACATGAGTTAAAATAATGAATGTACGATCACCATATTTAGATCAATCTCCTGTCGATATTGCCCAGAAACTGGCAGAACAATTTGCCCAAACTGCCGCAGTGCGAGACAAGCAGGGCGGTAATCCCAAGCATGAACGAGACCTGATCCGTAACAGTGGTCTGCTCGGCTTGTCTATTCCTGTTGCCTATGGTGGACAGGGTGCAGACTGGCGGACAATTTTTAAAACCATTCAGACCCTGGCGCAGGTCGATAGCTCTCTGGCGCATGTTTATGGATTTCATCATTTATTGATTGCCACCGTACAGCTATTTTCCCAACCCGAGCAATATGGCAAATGGTTTGCACAGACTGCGCAAAATAATTTGTTCTGGGGCAATACTCTCAATCCGCTGGATCGTCGTACCACGGCAACTCAAGTCTCAGAGCATGAATATATTTTCCATGGTGATAAAAGCTTTTGTTCTGGTTCGATCGATTCGGATATGTTGCTGTGTTCAGGTTATAACGAAGCAGGAAAATTGCTGATTGGCGTGATTCCTACCCAGCGACAGGGTGTGAGCTTTCTAGGCGACTGGAACAATATGGGTCAGCGCCAGACTGACAGCGGCACCAGTCATTTTGAACAGGTCAACATTCACCGGGATGAATTGCTGCTCAATCCGGGGCCACTGAGTACGCCGTATTCCAGTTTACGTCCATTGATTGCGCAGCTGATATTTGTGCATATGTTTCTCGGTGTCGCCGAAGGGGCTTTTGAAGTTGCCAAACAGACCGTACAAACCCAAAAAGCCTGGTCAAAATCCTTGGCTGAACATGCAGTGAATGATCCTTTTACCCAAAAGCATTTTGCCGAGTTTTATGTGCAGCTGGAAAGCGTGCGTTTATTGGCAGATCAAGCCATTCAGACCTTGCAGAAAGCTTGGAATATCGGCCCTGATCTGACTGCCGAGCAGCGTGGTGACGTCTCGATTGCGATTGCCACCGCCAAAATTGCCGCGACCAATAGCTCTTTATATATTACCCAGAATATTTTTCAGGTCATGGGCGCACGGGCAACGACTGTGCAATTGAATCTGGACCGGTTCTGGCGTAATGTTCGGACTCAAACCTTGCATGATCCGGTGGATTATAAATATCAGGAAGTGGGGGAATGGGTGCTGACCGGAAAAGTGCCTGATCCAAGTTTTTATTCCTGATTTGAATATTAAAACAGCCTCTATATGAGAAGCTGTTTTAATATTTTTAAGATGACGGGTCTTTTTTAAAGCTGCTTAAAAGCCTCGATTGCCCGGACACGGGAAGATTTTAAATCCACAAGCGGTTTTGGATAGTCCAGTTCACGGTCAGGGTTTTTGGCGTAGGGTTCATGAATGCTTTTGGCATCTAGATGCGCCAGTTCAGGCACCCACTGACGGATATAATCCCCATTCGGGTCGAACTTCTGTGACTGGCTGACCGGATTGAAAATCCGGAAATAAGGCACCGCATCCATACCCGTCGAAGCACACCATTGCCATCCGCCATTATTGGCTGCCAGATCACCATCAATCAGCTGCTGCATGAACCAGCTTTCTCCCAAACGCCAATCGATCAGCAGGTTTTTGCACAGGAACATTGCGGTAATCATGCGCACCCGATTATGCATCCAGCCGGTGGCCAGTAGCTGCCGCATCCCGGCATCTACAATCGGGATCCCGGTTTGGCCCTGTTGCCAGGCTGCCAAATCTTCAGGTGCATGCCGCCACTGGATTTTATCGGTATTTTCTTTAAACGGGCGATGTCTGGAAACGCGGGGAAAATCGAACAGGGTATGCTGATAAAACTCACGCCACAGCAGTTCATCCAGCCAGGTTTGTTGACCGAGATCATCGATCTGGAAATAGCCATGATGTTGTTTAAACAGCGCCTGAATGCACTGGCGGATCGAGAGAATGCCGATATTTAAATAAGGCGAGAGTTGACTGGTGCCATTAAGCGCTGGAATATCACGATCTGTTTGATAGCTGCTTAAGCGGTCTTCGATAAAATCATCCAGCATCTGTAGGGCATGAGTTTCATCTACGGGCCAAAGTTTTTCAGAATTTTCTATTGAATAGCGACCCGCAAACTTTTCCAGATCAAAATGTGTCAGCTCTGCAGGCAATTCGAGCAAGTCCTGAGACGCAATCACAGGATAAGCAGAAGGCACATCGAGAATCAGCCGCTCATAGCATTTTTTCTTAAAGGCACTATAGACTTGATAGGGTTGATTGGACTGATTGCGGATACTCGCCAATGGAAAGAGGGTGCGATCATGATACAGCTCGACCCGAATCTGCTGCTGTTCTAGTCGTTGCTGAACCTTGAAATCACGCTGTAGTTCATTGACCCCAACTTCAATATGTGCATGCACACTATCAATCTGCAAGTTTTGGCAGAGTGCTAACATCTCATCAGCAAGATTACGCCACAAGCCGACTTCTCGCACAATTAAAGGAATATTCAGTTGTTCTAGTTGCTGTTTGAAAACCTGTAGCCGTCGCAGATAAAAATCGATTTTGATCGGCGCATCTTGATGTAACTGCCATTGCTCAGGAGAAAGCACCACCAAAGCCACACAGGGGCCTTGTTGAGTGGCATGCCACAAAGCGGCATGGTCTTGAATTCGAAGGTCTTGGCGAAACCAGATCAGATGCATGGTACTTTCTTAAATCAGGGAGTTAGCCTGCATTTTAGGCAATCTGCTACCGATGGAATAGTATTAAAATATTAATATGATAGGAGACTGATTTTTGCACGTACCAGTCTCTTTATACCATTAAGCTTTGGCTTGATAAATATTTTCCAGAGTATCCACCAAAGTACGGGTCATCTGGTCAATTTCATAATTCACTGTATCGCCCACCTGGATGTGCTTCCAGGTGGTCAGACGCAAGGTTTCTGGAATCAGGTCAATCGAAATTTCACTGTGGGCACGATCGACACGGTTCACGGTCAGGCTGCAGCCATTTAGCCCAATAAAGCCTTTTAGGAAGAAGTACTTGATATTACCCTCTGGAATCTGTAAATCGATATGCAGGGTTTCACCGCGAGCTTCAATCTGGATGACCTTAGCCCTGCCTTCAATATGGCCATACAGATTATGTCCACCGTTTTCTGCACCGACTTTGGCAGAGCGTTCAATATTCACTTCATCACCAATTTTTAAGGCTTTCAAGGTGGTAAGCGCCAAGGTGACATTGGAAATATCAAAATGAATCTGTTTCTGCGCCCGGTCAATCGTGGTCACCGTGAGACAGACACCATTTACTGCCACACTGGCGCCAATAAACACATCTGCAAAAAAGCCGTGCTGATCACTGACCAACAGGGTAATAAAACCATCGCCTTTGCGAATCTCGATGACCTGTTCCAGGCCTTGGACAATACCGGTATACATAGTTAAACGTCTATTCTTGCAATTGCATCCCATTGTAGGCAGGAAAGCTAAATCCGGCTAGCGCTTTACTGGACTGCTTGGTTTCTGTCCGGATAAAAAATCCCTCAAGCCGAGCCTTGAGGGGAAAATTTGCAATGTGCCGTCATTATTATAATATTTGGGCATAAGCACCACTTAGATTTAAGCGGATTTAGCCTGCACAACCTGCTGTTGTTGTGCTTCTAGCTCACGCACCAATGGCAACACCTTTTCTCCAAAATATTCAACTTCTTCAACACAGTGCAAGAAACCGGAAAGCACCAGATCGACTCCAATATTTTTTAACAGCACAATACGTTCAGCAATTTGTTGCGGTGTGCCAATTAAATTGGTCTTGAAACCGTCGTTATACTGGACTAAATCTTCAAAACTTGATTTTGCCCAGTTGCCTTCGCCTTCAGTTGTCGAGGCACCGGCTTCACGTGTCGCTTCAGCAAAATTTTTCACTGCTTTGATATTGGCCTTATCAATAATTTCCTGTAAAACCGCTTTGGCTTGTTCTTCAGTATCACGTGCGATGATAAAGGCATTGACCCCAATTTTCACAGTGTGATTATTGGCTTGGGCTTTTTCGCGAATATCATCAATCTGTTTTTTCAGCTCTTCAGGCGTGTTGCCATTGGTGAAATACCAGTCTGAAACACGTGAAGCCATATCACGCGCCGCACGTGAACTGCCACCCTGAAAAATCTCGACCGGTTTATCCGGGAGCGGTTGTGGGCGTAAGGTATAGTCTTTAAATTGATAGAACTTGCCATCAAAATTAAAGTGATCCGTATTCCAGATTCCGCGCAAACTGCGAATAAACTCTTCTGAACGGGCATAACGCTGGTCATGCTCTGGCCATGCTTCGCCAATCGCATCAAATTCGCCACGGAACCAGCCACTGACCACGTTAATCGCAATCCGGCCATTGCTGAGCTGGTTAATGCTGGCCAATTGTTTTGCCGCAAGCGCAGGTTTCCACGGCCCGGGTAAAATTGCTGCAATTAACTTGATCTTGCTGGTTTGTGCGAGCAAGGCATGACTGAAGCTGACAGATTCATGCTGGTTTTCTGCACCATAGCTTGACGCAAAACGAATCTGGGTCAGGCCATATTCAAAACCGCTTTTTTCTGCTGCTTGTGCCAGACGCACGTTATATTCATAGCTCCAGTCGGTACGCTGTTCGATGGTACTGACGACAAAACCGCCACTGACATTCGGAACCCAATATGCAAATTTGATGTCTTGCTGTATTTGCTGTTGTGACATATTTCAACCCTCGAAGTGAAAATCGCTGATCAAGCAACTTGCGTTTGCGCTGATTTTTTACTGTGCAAGCGGGATTCTGCTGCATCCAGACTTGGTACAGCCGCAGAGGGCAACACTTCTTCTTGTTCGATTTGTTTATTGATGCTCAAGTTCTGGTTGGCCTGTTGGGTTTTTGCTTTAATGACTTCGGCACGTTGTCCTTTGGCCGGTGCCCATTCCAGAATAGGCAGGGCACGTGCTACTGCCAGGGTAATACGATCGCGGAGCAATTCACTGTGAATGGTATATTCAGGAGTGAAATCACGATCAGTCGCATACACGCCAATCGGTAAAGTCTGAGCCTGGAAAAAGCTGAATAATGGACGTAATTGATGTTCGAGCACCAGCGCATGTCGGTCACTACCACCTGAAGCCGCTAAAAGTACCGGTACATCGACCAGTGCAGTCTGCTCGACAAAATCAAAGAAATGTTTAAACAAGCCGGTAAATGAAGCGCGATATACGGGTGTACCAACAATCAGTGCATCTGCAGCTTCGACGGCGGCCAGATCATCCTGAACGCGCTGCGGTAATTGATTACGATAAATCGCACCACCCAAGAGCGAACCAATTTCACTAAATTTAATAAAATGTACATGAATTGGTGTCGCTTCACCCAGTTCATCAATAATGGCCTGAACCAAGGCTTCAGTTTTAGACGGATGATTTAAACCACCCGATACGGCAACAATATTTAAGGGTTTTTGCGCATTAAAATTAGACATGTTTAGAACCTAAAAAATAGGAGTAATCTCGGAATGTCCTTATTAATCCCGATTCAGTGCCGGGCTGTAAAATAACGAAAAGCTGAAAAGTTATCTGATTTTTCGATATATGAAAAAAGCCTGGTTTATAAGCATTAATTTTAATATAAGTTTTTGATATGTAGATTTATATTGAATATAGCTAAGCTTTTTAATTTAGGAATACGTTATATATAAAAAAGTGATGAGAATTAAATAATTATTGAAATACCGCGAAAAATGGTGATTTTGAAGAAAAACTGCATATTATTTTAAAAATTGTAGAGTCTTGCATATCCTTAACCGGGTTGTGTGGTTAGAATAGGGTCTACCGTGCCAAGATCTCTCTCACGTTGCCTATGAATATTTTAATCGTTGATGATCATCCACTATTTCGTCATGCCTTGATTCAGGCTGTACGTTATAGCCTGCCACAAGCCCAGATTCATGAAACTGCGGCAGTCAATGAATTTTATGAACGTCTAGAAAATGGCCCCGAGCCTGATCTTGTGCTGCTGGATTTAAATTTGCCAGGCGCATCAGGTTTTTCTGCCTTGGTACACGTCCGCGCGCAATATCCGTCGCTGCCGATCATTGTCGTGTCTGCACATGAAGAAGTCAGTATTATCCAGCGTGCCATTGCGCATGGTGCCATGGGCTATATTCCAAAATCTGCCCATCCAAGCCATATTGGTGAAGCGATTCGCGAAGTGCTGGAAGGTGAGATCTGGTTACCGCCAAATCTGCCAGCCAACATGAACTTTGACCCGCGTGCTGCCGATGAAACGGCTTTGGCGGAACGGATCCAGTCTTTGACCCCACAACAGTTCCGAGTATTGATGATGGTGGCCGAAGGCTTGCTGAATAAGCAGATTGCTTATGAACTGGACGTGTCAGAAGCGACCATTAAAGCGCATGTGACTGCAATTTTCCGTAAGCTTGGCGTACAAAACCGGACACAAGCGGTATTGGCCATTAATGCACTGAATATTGAAGACCGGAAAATGTAAGTTCTGTATATCCGCATGGAAAAAGGCCTCCTTGGAGGTCTTTTTTTATCTGAATAATTCAGTGAAAAAGCATGCATATATTAAGCAATATAATCCTGCTTGCGGGTGAAATCATCGCAGAATAATGGATTTAAGGCACATTGCAATTCATCGATCTGATCTTCGGTGACATAACCCTTGGATTTCAGATATTCGGCCACGCGATCATCTCGCAGGCTCAGGAAAGTCGCATCATAAACACCCAGATCGACAAAGAGTGCAGCCGTTTCCAGACTGTTAAAACGGTCCAGATAGACTTCATTGTCATACATCAGGAAGATATGATCATCGCGCGTGTTCGGATCGACATGTAAACGCTGCGCTAGCTCATGCGGGCAGGTTTTAATAAATAGTAAATCAGACAGCTCGTCAAACTGGCTGGTATCCAGACAGTTATCTTCGTTTTTGACTTTACCCAGCCAGGCCTTAAACACCAGGACGGCACCACCACGCAGCAACATGCTCCAGATCTGATGACGAGTTTGCGCCGGCAGATCCGCTGTTTCAGCTTCTAAAGACTGAAGCAGTTTGTCTTCCTGCTCGGCAATCCGTTCAAACAGACCCAGTCCTTGCGGCTTGTAAGCATAAGGTTCAAAGACATCAAAATGTAATTCATCAAAAACTTGCAGTGCCAGCGGGACTGCACTCTGATACAGCGTTTCCAGCGCCTGATACTGGGCATCATTCAGCTTGCTGTATTTAAAGATCTGTGCCCAGTCAATGCTTGGCAATAAGGCATTGGCGCCATATTGACGGTGGAACTGCTGGGCCTGATTCAGGCCATGGTTTTGATCTATGTTCATGTGAAGAACTCCGATATGCAGAAAGATCAGCTACCCAAACAATCAAGGCATGTATGAGATGGAAACTGATCGTTTCTTATTCCTCTATTTTTAGAGCCAAGCATAGCTGATAAAAAATACGACTAAAGTTATAGTGCTGGAAAATTACCCTTTAATTATGAGTTAAAACAAATAGATAATTAATTGTAAATAAGTGTACTGCTGTACAGGTACAGATTGGTCATTTTTTGCCATGGTGAATTAGAAAATGAACATTTTGGTCAATTTATTCGGCTGTATTTTCGGCATATTTGCTGCTTTTAGCACATTAGAATAAATTTTATGCAAGCTAGGTGATTTTCTGTGGCAGTTGAGTATAAAAAATGCCCATTTTAAGCTTTAAAATGGGCATTCATGAATGCAATACAATCTTAGGAATCAGAAATTTTCAGTCCGGATAACCATGATCGTAAGGATGCAGGTTTCAGTGGTTTTTTCAGCAATACAATATTCAGCTCTTTCAGGCGCTGTGGCAATTCCGGATCGGAATCGGCAGTAATCAGCGCCACCGGAACATCATTGCGGCGCTGTTCCAGAATAAAGTCTAAACCGATCTTGTTCTGATTGAGATGCTGATCGACCAGCCAGACCTGAATATTTTCCTGCTGAATCAGCCTCAATGCCTGCTCTGGTTCGGTGGCTTTAAAGACTTGATAACCCCATTTGCTCAACAAGGTCGCCATCCCTTCCAGAATGGTTTCATCATTATCCAGACACAGGATTTTAAACGCCTTGGTTTTTAGTGGTACGGCCTGAACAGGTGCAGCGACGACTTTGGGTGCTGCAATGACAGGCACTTCAATCATAAAACAGGAGCCTTTGCCCAGCGCCGAATACACATGCACCGGATAGTCCAGCATGCTGGTCATGCGTTGCACGATGGCCAGACCCAGTCCAAGGCCCTGTTCACCCCATGGAGAGGTATGGCCGCAACGTTCAAACTCCTGAAACAGCTTGATACGTTGTTCTTCGGCAATCCCCGGTCCGGTATCCCAGACGCCAATGCGGATATGATTCGGTTTGGTACTGGAGCGTAAGACCCCGACCATCACTTTACCTTTGGCGGTATAACGCAGCGCATTACTGACAAAGTTCTGGATAATCCGGCGAATCCACTGTGGATCGGTATCAATCCAGAACTGCGCATCATGCACACTGAATTGAATGCCACGTTGTGCCGCAATGGATTTAAACTGCAGTTCCAGATCACTCAGCAGGTCATGTAGCGGATAGGCCTGACGTTTCGGCTGAATGGTACCGCCTTCCAGTCGGGCAATATCCAGTAGCGCAGACAGCATGCTTTCTGCACCATGCAGGGCACGATCCAGTTGCTGCAAGGTCTTGCGGTCTTCGTCATTTTGGACGCTTTGTTCCAAGGCAGTACTGAACAGACGCGCCGCATGCATCGGCTGCAACAGGTCATGACTGGCGGCGGCAATAAAGCGGCTTTTCGACATATTGGCTTTGTCGGCCTGTTCACGCGCCAGTTGCTGCTCGGACAGGGCATCGGCCAGCTGTTGAGTACGATCCTGAACCCGGGCTTCCAAGACGGCTTCATTTTCACGGAAGGCAGTAATATCGGCGAAAGTTGTAACGAAACCACCCCCTTCGATCGGATTACCACGCATCTGAATGACCCGGCCATCTTTACGAATCCGTTCAAATTCATGGGCACTGCCGACCTGCATCCAGTGAATACGCTTGCGGACATGTTCTTCGACCGAACCCGGCCCACATTCACCACGTTCGGCGTTATAACGGATCAGATCTGCGATTGGACAGCCGACATAGACAATATCGGTCGGATAATCGAACAGTTTTAAATACTGATTATTCCAGGCCACCAGACACATGTTTTCATCGACTACGCTGACCCCTTGGGTCATGTGATCAATCATGGTCATGATCAGATTCTGGTTAAAACGTTGCCATTGCGAGGCCTGATCGAGAATGTTGGCGACCTGACCCAAGGCCAGGCCATTATTGACCATGGCCGTGGTCAGCAGGGTACGTGCCGAAGCTGCCCCGATGGTACCGGCCAGATATTGTTCGGTAAAACGCCACCACATGCCATTGGCGCTGCTATTTTCATTCAGTTCGACACTGTTTTGGGTACAAAATTGCTGAAAAGCGCGGTTAGTGGGCCCTTCACCGGTAATGCGCTTGGCCAGGGTAATCAGATCGCCGACTTTTAAACGCGCCACATCCTGATGCGAATAACTGACTTCAGTTGAGGGACTCTGCGATGGCAGTGGCTTGGTTTCATAATAGAAGAAACTTTCAGCCTGAATCTGTTCGGCAATACTCGGACGGAAAATCCGCGAGACCCAAATATATAGGATTGTATTCAGGCCCAGTGCCCAGACCACCCCATGCGTCAGCGGATCAAACGATTCGAAACCGATCAGCGCTTCAGGACGTAACCAGTTCCAGCCAAAAGGGCCGTTAGTGAGCAGATTTTGGCTAAAGCGGTGATAGGCTTCTGGCAGGCTGCGCAGAATGGTGGGAAATAGCAGGGTATAGGACCACAAGGCAAAACCGGTCAACAGACCCGCATATACGCCCTGCTTACTACCACCGCGCCAGTACAGGCCACCGATCAGGGCAGGGGCGAATTGTGCTACCGCACTAAAGGCCAACAGGCCAAAAACAGAAAGCTGATCAATATCATTAAAGAAGTTGAAGAACAGGAAGCCCATCAACATCACGCCCAGAATACAGATCCGGCGGGTAAATTTCAGTACCAGTGGCAAGCGTTTATCATGTCGCGAAATCAGTTTTAAACGCCACAGCGCTGGCATAATCAGATCATTACTGAGCATGATGGAAAGTGCCACAGAAGACACCAGCAGCATCCCGGTAGATGCGGAAAAGCCGCCCAAGAATGCCAATAAAGTGAGCCAGTCCTGATTATAGCTGAGGGGTAAGGACAGGACCGCCACATCTGGAATTGCCAGATATTGCGGCGCCGCATGCAATGCCCAGCTGGCAATCGGAATAATCGCCAGCGTGGTCAGAATCAGATAAACCGCAAACCAGCGCCGTGCACCGCGGATATGTTTTTCATCACGCAGCTCCACCACTGCCACATGGAACTGGCGTGGCAGACAGATAACTGCCAGAGCTGCCAGCAAGGTCTGAACCCAGAAACTTTGCGGAACCCCAAACAGCTGGACATCACGGAAGGTGGTACTGATATCTGTGCTGATCTGTGCCATATTTCCTGGTGCTTCAAACATAAAGAAACAGGCGACTGCCAGCAGGGCAAAGAGCTTGACAAAGGATTCAAAGGCCACGGCCAGCATCAGACCGCCATGCTGTTCAGTATTGGCAATCTGCCGGGTGCCAAAGATCATCGCCAGAATGGCCAGTACACCGGTCAAAAACAGCACCCCATTGGTGGTGTTGGCAATTCCGGCAGATGGTTCCAGAATGACTGCGGCACTCAGGGCAATGGCGCGTAGCTGTAAGGCCAGATAAGGCACAATCGCGACCACTGCCAGAATGGTGACCAGCGATGCTAGCGGGCCACTTTTACCATAGCGCGCCGCGACAAAGTCCGCGATTGAGGAAATCGCATGATGCTGTCGTACCCGTCCTAATCGGCGCCAGATATCATAACCGACGGCAACGAATAACAGCGGGCCAAGATAGATCGGCAGGAAAATAATGCCTTCCCGTACTGCAGCGCCGGTAGCGCCATAAAAGGTCCAGGATGAACAGTACACCCCTAAAGTTAAACTAAACAATAGCATGCGCCCACGGGTACTCAGCCGGCTGGCATGTTTTTCCCCGTAAAAAGCGCAGATAAAGAGCAATGCGATATAGAGGGCAAGTACCCCTATGATGAGCCAACTGTTCATATAGCCTGATGTGTGCTGAGCATGCCGCTATGATAGCGCATCATGAACGCTGCAGTTTAAATTGGTCATTTTTTAACGACCAAAGTCTAAATTACAAGCACCTACGATTATTGTTAACTTGCAACAGTGATAATTCGAATTAAAAAATAGGCAGCCCAAGGTTGGGCTTCAGGAGAGTAATTATGGATGAGGTACAAGTAGATCGCATTCTACAAAATCCAAAATTCAAAGAAATGGTTGCCAAGAAAAGTCGTCTTAGCTGGACGCTTACGGCAATCATGTTATTCGTTTATGTCGGCTTCATGCTTTTGGTCGGCTATAACAAAGAGTTTCTATTGTCTTCACTTTCAGGTGGTGTGACCACGTGGGGTATTCCACTCGGTCTGGGCATCATTGTTTTGTCGTTTCTCTTGTGTGGTGTGTATTCCTACATTGCCAATAACAAACTGGATCAATTGACCGAAGAAGCAATCCGTGAAGTTGAAGCAATCGCTCATGAAAAAGGACCACGTTAAGATGAAATGGAATTCTCTTATTGCCCTGGCGACCACCCTTATGGCTTCAGGTATGGCTTTCGCTGGTCCTGACTTGGGTGCAGCAGAACAGCAACCAACCAACTGGCCTGCAATTATCATGTTTGTGATTTTCGTAGGTGCAACACTGTTCATTACCAAATGGGCAGCGAAACAAACCACCAGCACCAAAGACTTCTATACGGCCGGTGGCGGTATTTCCGGTTTTCAGAATGGCCTGGCGATTGCCGGTGACTATATGTCAGCAGCTTCTTTCCTGGGTATTTCCGCGATGGTATTCCTGTCTGGGTTTGATGGCTTGCTTTACTCACTGGGCTTTATGGTCGGCTGGCCGATCGTATTGTTCCTGGTCGCAGAGCGTTTGCGTAACCTGGGTAAATATAACCTGTCAGACGTGGTTTCTTTCCGTTTGCAGGAGAAACCGGTACGTACTCTGGCGGCTTTGAGCTCGTTAGTCGTTGTGGCGTTCTACCTGATTGCACAGATGGTCGGTGCAGGTCAGCTGATCAAACTCCTATTCGGTCTAAACTATAATATTGCAGTTGTGATCGTTGGCTTGTTGATGATGGCTTACGTAATGTTCGGCGGTATGTTGGCGACCACTTGGGTACAGATCATCAAGGCAGTCATGTTATTGTCCGGTGCGACCTTCATGGCATTTATGGTCATGAAAGGTGTGGGCTTTAGCTTTACCAACATGTTTGAACAGGCAATTGGTGTTTATTCAAAAGTGCATGACCTGAGTCTTGCCGATGCAACCAAAATCATGGGTCCAGGTAGTTTAGCGTCTAATCCAATTGATGCGATTTCTTTAGGTCTGGCATTGATGTTTGGTACTGCGGGTCTTCCACATATTTTAATGCGTTTCTTTACGGTAAAAGATGCCAAAGAAGCACGTAAATCAGTGGTGGTTGCTACAGGTTTTATTGGTTATTTCTACCTCTTAACCTTCATCATTGGTTTTGGTGCGATTCTATATGTATCGAACAACCCGCAATTCCTTGATGTTGCGAAAATGGCATTGACTGGCAAGCTGGAGCTGGTTGGTGGTAATAACATGGCTGCGGTGCACTTGTCTGATGCAGTGGGCGGTGATCTGTTCATGGGCTTCATTTCTGCAGTCGCATTTGCAACGATTCTTGCGGTGGTTGCAGGTTTGACCCTGTCAGGTGCCTCAGCAATTTCGCATGACTTGTATGCCAACGTCTTGAAAAAAGGCCAAACTACACCTGAATCTGAACTGCGCATGTCTAAAATTGCAACTTTAGGTCTTGCGATCTTCGCGATGATTCTCGGTATTCTGTTCGAGAAACAAAACGTAGCGTTCATGGTCGGTCTGGCATTCTCGGTTGCGGCATGTGCCAACTTCCCGGTGCTGGTGCTGTCTATGTTCTGGAAAGGCTTGACGACACGTGGTGCCGTGATTGGTGGTGTTGCAGGTCTGGTAACCGCAGTAACCTTGATTGTGCTGTCTAAAGCAGTATGGGTCGATACTTTGGGTATTTCTGATACGCCAGTGAACCCGTTCAATGGCCCTGCAATTTTTGCGATGCCATTGTCATTCCTTTGCTGCTGGTTGTTCTCTGTGACAGATAATTCAGCACAGGCTCAAGCAGAACGCAAAGCCTTTGATGCTCAGTTTGTACGTTCACAAACCGGTATCGGTATCTCAGGAGCATCAGATCACTAAGATTTGATATCCTATAAAAAAAGTCCCGTAAGGGACTTTTTTTTATGCCCTTATGCTCCAAATTTTTTAGAGCAAGCGCCGTACTGAATTTGGGTGCGCTAGATTTTGCTTTGATTTTTTCAATCTTTGCATACAAATCGTACAGCTATATACTGCTTTAATCATGCTATGTTAAGCCTGATAAAATAATAATACATGCGCGCATGACTAGACAAACAAGAAGGGTAGTATGAAGCAATCTTTGCAGCAGTTCTGGCACAGCTTTACCCATCTGCCCTCAGCATGGCTGCTTTGTTTACAATTGCTGATTTTGATCTTGTCCATGTTGAGTTATGAAAACCTGCCCTATCGGGCAATCACCTGGATGCTCGGTGTCCTGGTGTTACTGGTCATTGCCAAGGTCATTCGCCAGACGCCGATGTTTACCATTTTAGGACTCAGCTTTGTGGCCGGCGCAATTCTATTTTCTTCACTGATTGTTTTGGGCCTGCGCTATACCTGGGTCTATGTGACGGCGAATCTGTTTGAAGCCAGTGCATATTTTAGTGCTGCTTATGGCCTGTTGCGTTATATGTTTCATGACCGCTATCTTACCAAAGATGAACTCTTTGCAGCTGGAGCGGTATTTACCTTACTGGCCTGGGGCTTTGCTTTTCTTTATAGTGTCTGCCAGTTATGGGTGCCTTACAGCTTTTCAGATCCTGACTTGCAAGCCCATCAGCCTTGGTTGGATTTGATCTTTCTCAGCTTTAGTGTCCAGTCCGCCACGGGCTTGTCGGATGTGATGCCGGTCAGTCCGCTGGCACGGATGCTGGCAATTATCCAGATGTTTGTCGGGGTGATGTATCTGGCGCTGATTGTATCCCGCTTAATTGCCTTGCAATATATCGCACGTCTACCTCATAAAAAGAACGTGAAAAATAGAGAAAACCCGCCTGAGTAATGAAGTTCATCCTTTTATTGTATTGGTTACAGTAACTTAACGGCTTTATTTTGTGTAACATCCTAAAATAGCAGGAGATCTAGCTTCCATAGACTGAATCTGTCTGATCATTTTGACCTTACCAATAATTATTTGACGCTGTTTGTCGATCCAATTTTTAAAAAATGGAGGAGGTATGCCTTCCACAAAACCATCCTGGTTTGCCAATATCAATCCAAATGTTTTTATTAGTACTGTCGCCATTATTGCGATATTTTTAGCGTTGGTCGTATTTGCACCCGATGCTTTTTCAGTTTTCACCCAGCAACTGAACCAGTGGATTACCACCTCCTTTAGCTGGTTCTATGTATTGTCGGTGGCGATATTTCTCATCCTTCTAGTTTATATTGCCCTATCGGATATGGGCAAAATCAAACTGGGACCCGACCATAGCCAGCCGAAATATAGCAGTGCCTCCTGGTTTGCGATGTTATTCACCGCAGGAATGGGGATTGGACTGATGTTCTTTGGCGTGGCCGAACCGGTGATGCATTATGTCACGCCACCTGCCGGTGAACCGGAAACTGTACTGGCTGCACAACAATCTATGCGGGTCACCTTTTTCCACTGGGGCTTACATGCCTGGGCTATTTATACGCTTGTTGGCCTATCCTTGGCTTATTTTGCTTACCGGCATCAATTGCCTTTAAAAATCCGTTCGGCCTTGTATCCACTGATTGGTCAAAAGATCTATGGTCCGATTGGAGATGGCGTCGATACCTTTGCCACCATTGGTACGGTATTTGGTGTGGCCACCACGCTTGGTTTCGGGGTGACCCAAATCAATTCAGGTTTGAACTATTTGTTTGGCATTGAACAGGCACCCAGTACTCAGGTCATTTTGATTATTGTGGTCAGTGCCATGGCGGCGACTTCCGTATTTTTTGGATTAGACAAAGGAATTAAACGTTTATCTGAACTAAATTTGGTACTTGCACTGCTGTTGCTGATTTTTGTTTTTGTGGCAGGTCCAAGTATCTATCTGTTACAGACGACTATTCAGAATGCCGGCCAGTATGTTTCAAATCTGTTCAGTATGACCTTTAATCTGTATGCCTATCAGCCAAGTGGCTGGATTGGGGGCTGGACCATCATGTACTGGGCCTGGTGGATTTCCTGGTCGCCATTTGTCGGGATGTTTATTGCCCGGGTCTCGGAAGGGCGCAGTATTCGTGAATTTATCGTGGGTGTATTGCTGATCCCGACGGGCTTTACCCTGATCTGGATGGGCTTTATGGGCAATGCTGCGCTGTATAGCATTATGCATGAAGCCAATACCAGCTTGCTAGAAGCAGTTCAACGTGATTCCTCTGTGGCTCTATTCGAATTTTTAGCTAATCTGCCTTTCAGCTCAGTGACCAGTATCATTGCGACTTTACTGGTGATGCTGTTCTTTGTGACTTCTGCCGATTCAGGAGCATTGGTGACTGATTATCTGACAGCAAAAAGTGAAAATTCACCGACCTGGCAGCGTCTGTTCTGGACCGTACTCATGGCTTTACTGGCTATCATCCTTTTACTGGCAGGAGGCTTAGAGGCTTTGCAATCGGCCACGATCATGAGTGCTTTGCCATTTACATTCATTATGCTGCTGATGTGCTGGGGATTAATCAAAGCCTTACATCTGGATGTCACCAAAATGCATGCGCTGCAAGCTGCACGGATCACCCCGCGTGCAATCCAGAATCCACGCAGCTGGCAACAGCGATTAGGCCTGATTATGCATTATCCGCACACTCAGGAAGAGGTGCAGCAGTATATTCACAATACAGTGAATAAGGCATTTCTCAGCTTTCAAAGTGAATTGAAACGGCGCCGATTACACGTGGCGATTAGCCCGCTAGAAGACGGTATACAGCTCCGTGTTGATCATCAGGATGAAATTAATTTTATCTATCAGGTCAATGCCACCCAGACTTTAAGTCCAAGCTTTATGTCTGAACTGGAGAATGCGGGCGTAGATTCCTATCAGGCAGAAGTCTTTTTAAGAGAAGGCGGGCAGGGCTATGATGTGATGGAATGGACGCAAGAAGATCTATTACAGGACATCATTGACCAATATGAACGTCATTTGCACTTCTTAAGTCTGGTACGTACACCGGAATAAGCGTATCTAAATCTGAAAATCAAGCAATAATAAAAAAGGACGCATCAAGCGTCCTTTTTTCTATTCAGCATCTAATTAAAAATTAGAAACGGAATTTAGCATTTACGCCAACAGTTTGTGTGTCACGTACTTGTGCATTTTGCGCAAGATTTGCTTCGTAGTTAGCATTTACATAAGTTGCGCCAACTGCAACAGCAGGAGTGATGAAGTAGTTTACGTTCGCACCCCAAGCTTTGTCTGGAGAACCAGCATAGCTAGATTCCATATAAGATGCGCCAACGCTTAACTGTGGGTTAAGGAAAAGCGTAGTACCTAGGTTGTAGGCAGTGTCTTCACCATAAACTAAACCAGATTCAAAACCAATTGACATGTTTGTACCGTCAATCGCGCCTACGTATTTAGTACGTGCAGTGATTGCATCTTGGTCTTCATTAATTGTTGCAGATTCAAGAGCAGCTTTAGCAACGCCATTAGAAACGATGTTGAAAGCGTCATAAGAAGTCTGGTCAGCAACGCTGGTATAACCCACAGCAACCAAGAAGTTAGGAGCAACTAAAGCACCAAGTTCTAAAGCATAACGATCGCCTTGATCGTCAGTTGTGTTAGCAGTTTTGCTATCAGCAATTGTATGGCTATAAGAAGCGCTTGCATAAACAGGCACAACTTTAGTTGGGATATAAGTTTCACCTTTCACGCCGTAAGTATGATTTACAGTACGTGAACGTCCAGCTTCTTCTTGACCATTTTCGCCATAGCTATACGCTAGAGCAACATTAGACGCTTGGTTTAGGAAAGCAGCTTCAGCTAAAGGACCTTTAGACGCATCTACATCTTTGAAGTAATAAGTACCTTGAACAGCACCAGTGAAGTCTTTGTCATTTGCAGTGTTATCGATGTACTCTGACTGACCTTGAACTTCGAATTGATATGCTTGAGCACCGGTCATCGCTAATAATACAGCAGTGGCAGAGGTATATCGAGGCAAGACTCAGCAGTTACTCGAGTTGTTTAGAGACACTAAATTCGATCAATTGGGTAAGTTTGCAGTATCCAGAGAAAAGCATCGAAAAAGAGTTGGACAATGTG
>NZ_VPEU01000031.1:0-32065 GCF_013416975.1 Acinetobacter sp. YH18001
AACCTGAAATATCGTCTTGCATTCGTTTATCCAATCTCTATACTGCTTATATATTACCTCTGTTTGCAACACTGTGCGACCTCGATATGTTAGAAGAATTACAGCGTCTACAAGTGCAGATTGGCGTATAAAAAACTTACTCATTTTAATGACTTAAACCAACAAAAATAGGTATGAATTTGAAATCAGTAATTTTAAGGATGACAGTTCTAGCACTGGCAATGGTCTCGGCAGAAGGGGTTTCAGCAAAATCGCCTGCACAACCAGATAAAGTTTTGAATATTGCATTTGAAGCGCCTGATGATGGTTTCGACATGGTCAAGACCTATAATTTTTATAGTGGCAGTATTGCTGAAGCAATTTTTGAACCCTTATTACGTTACGACTATCTGGCGCGACCAGCCACTTTAACTCCGAATACTGCGGAAGCCTTGCCCAAGATCGAGCAGGATGGCAAGGTCTATACCTTCAAGATTAAACCCGGCATCTATTTTAGTGATGATCCGGCATTTAAGGGTAAAAAGCGTGAGCTGGTTGCTGAGGACTATATTTATTCCATGAAGCGGGTCATGGATCCTAAAAATCATTCGCCGACATTTTCGTTTATCGAGGGTAAAATTCTCGCCGCAGATGCTGTCATCCAGCAGGCCAAAAGTTCTGGTCAATTTAATTACAATGCGCCGATAGCAGGACTTAAGGCACTGGACAAACATACCTTACAAATCACGCTTACGCGTTCCGACTTTAATTTCCCTTATATCATGGCCTATGTCACTTTTAGCGGTACCGCTAGAGAAGTCATTGAGCATTATGGCGCGCGTGCAGGTCAGCATCCAGTCGGGACAGGGCCCTATCAATTGCATAAATATGTGCCGCGTAGCCGGATTGAATTAAAGGCCAATCCAGATTACCGGGGATTTAGCTGGAATTTTAAGGGTGAAAATACGGCCTGGGATCAACGTCTGGTAAAAGAAATGAGTGGCAAAAAAATGCCGCAAATTGGGATGGTCAAGGTCAGTATTATTGAAGAAGAACAATCGCGCTGGCTGGCGCTGAAATCGGGTCAACTGGATTATGACCGGCTCACTGCAAGCGGTGCCGAACAGGCCCTGGTCAATAAACAGCTCAAAAACGAATACAAGCAAAAAGGCATTTTGCATTATCCAAATAAAGACGCAGAAATCACTTATACCATCATGAATATGCGCGATCCTGTGGTCGGTGGAAATTCACTAGAAAAAATCGCTCTGCGTCGAGCAATCGCCTTGTCTTATAACCAGAATGAAGCCATTAAACAGCTGTATAAGGGACATGCAGATAAAGCTGAAATGACCATTCCCGAAGGCGTGAATGGGCATAATCCAGCTTATAAAAATAGTATTGCCTATAATCCGCTCTTGGCCAACAAGCTGCTCGACCGTTTCGGTTATAAAAAAGGTGCAGATGGCTATCGGACTTTGCCTGATGGCAAACCTTTGACACTGAAAATGAACTCGACCAGTTCCAGCTCTTCAGTGATTGCAGCGGAATTATGGAAAAAAAATCTGGATGCAGTTGGTCTACGTATTGAATTTAAAATCAGCAATTTCGCCGACAACCTGAAAGAAGCCACGCAATGTAAACATATGCTGTGGGGCGGTGCCTGGATTGCAGATTATCCGGAGGGTGAAAATTTTGCTCAACTCTTATATGGCCCAAATGCACAGCAGGGCAACCTGAGCTGCTATACCTCAAAAGCCTATGATGCTCTGTATCAGGCTGCCATGAAGCTGCCACCAGATCAGCGTACGCCCTATTATGAAAAAATGAACCGGCAAATCGAAGCCGATAATCCCTGGATTTTACACAATACCCGGGTGCGTAACTGGCTGATCCATCCTCAGGTTCAAGGCTTTAAGGCACATCCAATCATGAACTCCGTTTGGCAATATCTCGATATTGAACCAGTCAAAAAATAAACCTATTTAGATGAAGAGTATGATGAAGGGAAATTTATCAAAGCAATTCAAGCAACTGACGGGTAGTGTTCTGCTGGGAAGTTTGCTCTGCTCGGGGATCGTTTCTGCATGGGCCATTAATCCTGCAGATCCTAACAAGGTGATTCGGGATGTTTTTCCGGTGGCAGAAACCGGATTTGATCCCGCCGCAACGCACGATGCCTATTCAGCCCGGGTTAATAGCGCGATTTTTGAAAACCTGTTTAGCTATGACTATCTGGCAACCCCAGCCAAGCTGATTCCTAATACCGCGGTTGCCATGCCAGAAGTCAGTGCAGATGGTCTCACTTATACCATCAAAATCAAAAAAGGCATTTACTTCGCCGATGATCCCGTTTTTAAAGGTCAGAAACGTGAACTGACGGCTTATGATTATGCCTATTCATTAAAACGTCTGATCGATCCCAACTTGCATTCACCAAATAGCTGGTTGCTGGATGGCCGGATTAAAGGGCTGGAAGCATGGGTCGCCTTAGGCAAAAAGAATGGCAAAGTCTATGAAAACCCCTTTGAAGGCATTCAAACGCCAGACCGTTATACCCTGATTCTGAAACTGACCCAACCGGATCAAAACTTTCCGATGTTACTGGCACATGGCCCAGCAGCTGCAGTTGCCCGTGAAGTTATTGAAAAGTACCGTAATAAAGCAGGCTTTGCGATGGACAAACCAGTCGGTACAGGCCCTTATTTATTGTCACGCTGGACTCCGGGTTCACGCATTATTTTAAAAGCCAGTCCGAACTACCGGAGTTTTGTCTGGAATTTTAAAGCCAGTAGCAGCGAAGACCAGCCTATTGTGGATGCATTGCAAGGCAAAAAAATGCCGCAAATTGGTACGATTGATATCCGGGTCATTGAAGAAGCCCAGTCACGCTGGTTGGCCTTTAATAAAAATGAACTGGACATGACTGAAATCGACGGCGACATGGTGGTTCAGGCGCTTGAAAATGGGCTACTCAAACCTTCCTTAAAACAAAAAGGGGTTCAGTTATCTAGGATTACCGATCCGCTGATTGGCTACCATTACTGGAATATGCAGAATCCTGTGGTTGGTGGGTTCAGCAAGGAAAAAATTGCGCTACGTCGTGCCATGGCCATGGCTTACTCTACCGACAATATGATCAGTGTCTTGCTCAAGGGCGATGCCAATAAGTTACAGATGCCGGTACCACCCGGGGTGGTTGGTTATTCACCGGATTATAAAAGCAGTATTCCCTATTCGGTCAAGGCGGCCAATATGCTGCTTGACCGTTATCAATACAAAGTCGGGGCCGATGGCTGGCGCAGACAACCCGATGGTAAGCCTTTAGAGATTGAACTGATTGTCGGTAATACCAGTCGTGGTCAGCAACAGGCAGAATTCTGGAAAAAAGCCCTGGACAATATTCAGATCAAGATGGTCAGTAAAGCCATGCCATTTGCCGAGGCGATCAAGCTGGAAAAACAGTGTAAGACCATGTTTAAAAGCTCGGCATGGATTGCAGACTATCCGGATGCCGACAATTTTATGCAGCTTTTTTATGGCAAAAATGTCAATGTCACCAACAATGCCTGCTTCAAACATCCTGAATTTGACCGCCTGTATGAGCAAACCCAAAGTATGCCAGCCAGTCCTGAACGTGATGCAATCTATCGCAAAATGTCCCGGATTCTGGAAGTGAATATGCCGGTACTGATGCTATATAGCACCTATCGTAATGTCTTGTCGCAACCCCGGGTCATTGGTTATAAAAACCATCCGATTCTGTCTTCAGAGTGGATGTACATCGATATTGATAGCAAAAAGTAAGAAAAATCTGGAGATAAATATGAAATCGAAGTCTTTAAAATTAAGTAGCTTATGTTTAGTCATAATGGGGGGATATCAGGGGGTAGCGGCACAGACTCAAGCGCAGCTGCTGCCATTATTTAAGGCAGCAGAGATTCCATCTTTATGTGATGCCAATCTGGCCAGCATGCAAAAAGATATTCAGATATTTGAAAATCAGAAAATTAAAAATAAGGCCAAGGCAGGGCCTTATCTGGCTGAATGGGATGAATTGCATGCCAAAGCCCGGGATTTTGGTGCAGCAGTCGGATTGTATAGTAATGTCGATCCAGACCCTGCATTGCGTCAGGCAGCAGATGACTGTGAGCTGAAAATCAGCAAGTACCAGACCACGCTGTACCAGAATCCGAAACTGTATGCCCAGTTCAAGAAACTGAAGGCCAGCGATCCGATTGATCAAAAATTCTTGCAAGATATTCTGGAGCAGTTTGAAAAAACCGGGGTACAACTCAGTACAGAAAAACAAAAGCGCCTGAAAGACATCATCGAAGAATCGACCAAGCTGTCTCAGGATTTCGCCAAAAATGTACGTGATAATCCGCATAAAGTCGAATTTACCCCAGCAGAAATGAAAGGTCTGCCAGACAGCTATATGGCGGGGTTAAAGAAAAATGAAAAAGGCAATTATCTGCTTGGCTTTGACTATCCGGAATACCAGCCATTTATGGAGCTGGCAGAAAGTGATGAAGCACGCAAACGCTACCAGACAGCTTATACCCGCCGTGGGACAGAGCAAAACCTGCAATTTATGAAAAAAGCCATTGATCTGCGTTATGAGATGGCTCAACTTTTTGATAAAGAAAGCTATGCACATTCAGCCCTTGAATTTCGTATGGCAAAAACCCCTGAAGCGGTGAATTCTTTTCTAGAGGATGTATATAGCAAAGTCGCACCTTTAGAGAAGCAAGATGTAGAGGAGTTACGCCAGTTCAAAGCCGAGACTTTAAAAGTTCCACGAGAGAAAGCAGATATTACTCGCTGGAATCAGGGCTATTGGAGTGAAAAACTGCGTCAGGCCAAATATAAGGTCGATCAGGAAAAACTGCGCGATTACTTCCCGACCGAAGCAGCACAAAAATGGTTATTTGCTGTGTCATCAGAACTGTACGGGATTGATTTCAGGCCGATGAAAGTCAAGGCCTGGCACAATGAAGTGGAATATTATGCGGTACATGACACTGCCTCAGGTGAATTCTTGGGCGGATTATATGTCGATAAATACCCCCGTGAAGGTAAATATGGACATGCGGCCGTCTGGGGCGCCTATGGTGGCAGTACCCTGAATCAGCGTCGTCCGGTGTCGGTACTGGTCACCAACTTCAACCGCAAAGGTTTGAACAGCAAGGAGCTGGAAACCTTTGTGCATGAAATGGGGCATGCCTTACACGGGATTTTATCGAAAACCCGCTATTCCGAACAGTCTGGTACATCGGTAGAGCGTGACTTGGTGGAAGCACCTTCACAGATGTATGAAGAGTGGGCACGCCGTCTGGAAACCTTATCAAAAGTGGCCGATTATTGTGAACCGGCTTGTCCACGTGTCGATGCTGCCATGACTGAGCGTCTCAAAGACGTAAAAAACTATGGTCGCGGTCTGCATTATGCGCGTCAGACTTTATATGCGCAGTACGATATGGCCTTACACAGTAAAGATGCCCTCAAGACCGACCCATTAAAATTATGGCAAGAGATGGAAAGCAAAACTGCCTTGGGTTATGTACCCGGTCAGCAGTTCCCGGGACAGTTCGGGCATGTGATGGGCGGCTATCAGGCAGGTTATTACAGCTATATGTGGTCCGAGGTGATTGCGCTAGATATGCTCTCTGCCTTTGGCGATCAGTTGATGGATAAAAAAGTCGGTGCGCATTATCGCAATACGGTCTTGGCGCAAGGCGGACAAAAACATGGCGAGCAGATGGTGAAAGACTTTCTGGGTCGTGATCCAGACAGCAAAGCTTTCTTTAATGAAATCTCTGGAAAAAATTAAGGAAGGCAAGCGATGCTGGCATATATTATTCGACGGCTCTGGCAAATGATCCCCACCATGCTCGGGGTGATTTTGCTGATCTTCCTGCTGTTTAACTGGGTGGGGGGCGATCCTGCCTATATCCTCGCTGGTAAGATGGCCAATGCAGAACAGATTGAAAACATCCGGCAACAGCTTGGGGTGGATCAACCGTATTATGTGCAACTGTGGATTTTCATCAAGCAGATTTTAACCTTTGATTATGGGGTGAGCTGGAGTACCGGCGAGTCGGTGGCGCAAATTATTAGTACGCGTCTGGGACCCTCACTGACCATTCTGATTCCACTGACCATTTTGCAAACCATTATTTCCATCATTTTGGCCTTGGGTGTGGCGTCAGTTCGCGGCAGTCTGACCGATCGCATGATCATGATGCTGTGCACCATCGGCATGTCGATCAGTATTCTGGTCTATATCATTGTGTTTCAGTATTTCCTCGCTTATGAGCTGAGCTGGTTTCCGGTGCAGGGCTGGAGTGATAATTTCGCTGACAATCTTTTCAAATACGCCTTATTGCCTGTACTGATTATGCTGGTGGTGAGTATTGCCCCGACCTTACGTCTGTACCGCAGTTTCGTACTGGATGAAGTCAATCAGGACTATGTGCGTACTGCACGGGCCAAAGGTCTGGGCGAGAGCCGGATTCTGGGCGTGCATGTGCTACGCAATGCCTCGATTCCGATTATTACCGATGTGATGGCGGGGCTTCCAGCACTGCTGATCGGTGCTTTCCTGATTGAGCGTTTTTTCGGTATTCCGGGGATTGGTCGTGAAGTGATTATTGCCGTAGAGCGTTCGGATTTCCCGGTGATTAAAGCGATTACGGTCTATGTTGCCGCTGCGACCATGATATTCAACCTGATTGCCGATCTGATCTATAAATGGGTCGATCCACGCGTACAGTTGAAGTAGGTGAATTATGCTGAGTGCGATATTTAAAAAAGAGCAACACGCTCAAGCCGTGCCTGAGTCTACTTCGACAGGATTATGGCAACTGGCCATGCGCCGTTTGAAACGTGACCGGATTGCCATGTTCTCCTTATTGGTGGTGCTGTTTTATCTGCTGCTACTTTTGCTTTCCATGAGCGGTTTTATTGCCAAGGACTGGAATAAAGAAGTGGCGGTCAGTTATGCACCGCCAAGTTTTATCAGTGCAGCGCCTATGCCGGCTGTTTCCGGTGAAGAACAGGAAGCAGAATTGGTCGTTTTACCGGTCAATCCAGTCGATCCTTTAAAAGAGGTGATTGCAGAACTCAATGCTGAAATTGCTGCTGAGCAAAGGATGGGGGGCAGCATCGATTATTATGGTGTAACAGATCCGCTGGCAGAAGACATGCACGTCATTAACCAGCAGCTCGGTGGTCAGCTGATGGATCAGGACAGCGAATTAAAACAGAGTCTGATCTTTGGTGCGGATAAATGGGGACAGGATGTTTTACAGAAAACCATTAAAGGTGCGGAAACCTCGATTCTGGTCGGACTGGTTGCGGCTTTGGTCGCTGTGATCATTGGCACCGTACTTGGTGCACTTGCCGGTTATTTTGGTGGCTGGGTCGATGATCTCCTTAACTGGTTTTATAATGTCTTTACTTCAATTCCTTATTTACTGCTGGTTCTGGCAATTGCTGCGGTGTTACAACAGAAAGGGATTTTATCAATCATCCTGATTTTAGGTCTGACCGGCTGGACGGGAGTATTCCGTCTGGTTCGTGCCGAGTACATGAAACATACGGCGCGTGAATATGTACTGGCTGCCAAGGCGATTGGGGTGAGTAATTTACGGCGTATGTTTGTACATATTTTTCCAAATGTCAGTCATATTGCCTTGGTACAAATGTCCATTCTGGTGGTGGCTTTTATCAAATCTGAAGTGATTCTCAGCTTCCTTGGTTTTGGCGTGCCAATCGGAGTAGTGTCTTGGGGAAGCATGCTGAATGAAGCGCAAAGCGAGCTGATTTTAGGAAAATGGTGGCAATTGGCCGCAGCCTCGATTGCCATGGCGATACTGGTGACGGCTTTCTCGATGTTTACCGATGCACTCCGTGATGCATTAGATCCGAAACTGAAATAGGAGCGCAACCATGTCTGAAATCAATCCAAGCGCAGCACCTGCGTTACTTCGCGTGGAAAATCTGCGTGTCAGTTTTAAAGGTGAAAATAAACAATATATCGAAACCGTGAAAGGGGTTTCTTTTGAAATTCCGGCCAATACTACGGTGGCATTGGTGGGAGAGTCGGGAAGTGGCAAGTCGGTTACTTCACTGGCGACCATGGGCTTGCTCCCGACGGAAAGCGCGCGTATTTCCGAAGACAGCCGGATTATCTTTGAAGGGAAAAATCTGCTTAAGCTCAAAACCCGTGACATGCGCCAGATGTGTGGTAAAGATATTGCCATGATTTTTCAGGAGCCGATGTCCTCGCTCAATCCGGTATTTACGGTAGGCATGCAGATTGCAGAAATCCTGCAACTCCATTTGGGTATGAATAAAAAACAGGCGCGGCAACGTACTCTGGAATTGCTCAAAGAAGTGGGTATTCCTGCACCTGAAACTAAAATCGATGCTTATCCGGGGCAGCTTTCGGGGGGGCAGCAGCAGCGGGTCATGATTGCCATGGCCATTGCCTGTGAACCCAAGCTGTTGATTGCGGATGAACCGACCACAGCCCTGGATGTCACCATTCAAAAGCAGATTCTGGACTTGCTGGAATCTCTGCGTCAGCGCCGTCAGATGTCGATGCTGTTCATTACCCATGATCTGGCTTTGGTGGGGGAAATTGCCGATCAGGTGATTGTGATGCGACATGGTGAAATTCGTGAACAAGGTTTGGTTCAGGACGTACTGGATCGACCTCAGGATATGTATACCCGGGCTTTATTGCATTGCCGTCCACAATTGTCGCAACGTCCGTTACGTTTGCCGATGATCAGTGATTTTATGAAACAGGATGGTTCAACCTGGCTGGACGATATCCACCTGAATACTCAACTTCCGCAACGCTCACGCGGACTCAAGGGCGGAGAAGAAATTATTCTGGATGTACGTGATCTGAAAAAATCTTTTTATAGCCGCAAAGGTCTGTTTGGCAAAGATGAATTTCAGGCGGTGAAAGGGGTTTCTTTTCAGCTGGCCAAAGGTAAAACCTTGGGGCTGGTCGGAGAATCCGGTTCGGGCAAAACCACCATTGGCTTGCTATTGATGCGTTTGCAACAGGCAACAGGCGGTAAAGCGCTATTTCAGGGGCGGGACATTTTGGCCATGTCTGAAAAGGAATTTAACCAGTATCAACGTAAAATCCAGATCATTTTCCAGAATCCTTATGCCTCTTTAAATCCGCGTTTTACCGTGGGGCAAATCCTGATGGAACCAATGCAGATTCATAAAATTGGTCAGGATGATACAGAACGCAAGCAAATGGCTTTGGACCTGTTGGAGCGGGTCAGCTTGCCTGTTCAGGCTTTTTATCGCTATCCGCATGAGTTTTCCGGTGGTCAGCGTCAGCGAATTGCGATCGCGCGTTGCCTGACTTTAAAACCTGAAATTTTAATCTGTGATGAATCGGTCTCGGCACTGGATGTTTCAGTACAGGCGCAGGTCTTGAATTTACTGCAAGATTTGCAGGATGAATTTGGACTCAGTTATATTTTCATTTCACATGATTTATCGGTGGTGAAGTATATTTCAGATCAGATCATGGTGATGAATCACGGGGAACTGGTGGAAATTGCCAATTCAGATGAATTGTATCAGTCACCACAGCATGAATATACCAAGCGTTTACTCAGTGCCATTCCACAAGGGATTCCACAAAGTGCCTGATACATAATGCATAAAAAAGTCAGGCATTTGCCTGACTTTTTTTGTTTATATCAATTAAAACTTTTTAAAGCCTTTATTGACACCGTATGGACGACGTGGCGCATTTTCATCACGCTCTTCACGGCGACCAAAAGCTTGATCTGGACGAGTTTCGCGGCGAGGAAATTGAGTATTGCCATCACGGTTGTCACGACGAACGAACTGCGTACCATTTTGGTTTTCATTTCTGTCACGACGACCATAGGCATTGTCATCACGACGCTCGCGGCCAGGGTTATTCTGTGGTTGTTGTTCATCACTGTCACGACGTTGCTGACGCAAGAAACCGCCACGGCGTGCAGCCATCGGTTTATCCTGCATACGCTCGTTACGACGTTTCGCCATACCAAACAGGCCTGTACCTTGACGTGGTTTCAGTTCCACAGCTTTGGTCAGGTTGTCGATATCGTTTTTATCCAGTTCAATCCAGCGACCGGTACGCAGTTCGCGTGGCAGAATCACAGTACCGTAGCGGGTACGCAGCAGACGGCTTACTTTCAGACCTTGTGATTCGAAGATACGACGTACTTCACGGTTACGCCCTTCTTTTACTACGACCTGGAACCAACGGTTAATACCATCACCGCCGAGTTCAGAGAACGATTCGAATTTTGCTGGGCCGTCATCTAATACCACGCCTTTAAGCATGGTGTTTTTGATTTGTGGTGTCACTTCACCCATGACACGAACTGCGTATTCACGTTCGATTTCATTGGATGGATGCATCAAGCGGTTGGCAAGTTCGCCATCATTGGTGAACAGTAACAGACCGGTCGAGTTAATATCCAGACGGCCGACCATCACCCAGCGATCGCCCGGAATCGCAGGCAACTGTTCAAACACGGTCGGGCGGTTTTCAGGATCGCTACGTGAGCAGATTTCGCCTTCAGGCTTATAATAGATAATCACACGACGACGAATTTCGTCTTCAATCTGAAATGCAACTTTACGACCATCGATGCGAAGCTCATCACCTGGTTCGATTCGTTCACCCACTTGGGCAATTTGCCCATTGACGCTTACACGACCCGCGGCAATGACTTCTTCCATATAACGGCGAGAACCCAAACCAACGCGTGCAAGCACCTTTTGCAATTTTTCACTCATGACAGCATAACCTTAGAAATAATTATCAACAGTTCACCTATTTATGACTTCGGTGCATTTGCATCGAGGGCCATAAAAGCTTCCTTGGCATCCTGCAGGGGAGGCAATTGGCCTAAAGAATTCAAGCCAAACGCATTTAAAAATTGTGGCGTTGTCATTAACAACGCAGGTCTTCCAGGGAGTTCACGAAATCCGGATTCTTTAATCCAGTTCCAGTCAAACAGCGTACGCAAAATCTGACTGTTATTCGTCACACCACGAATTTGTTCAATATCGGCTCGGGTCACCGGCTGGTGATAAGCAATCACTGCAAGTGTTTCAAGTAAGGCTGGCGACAAGCGAGTTGGTCGCTCAGGCCAGGTCTGTGCAATAATATTACGATATTTTGCACGCACTTGAAAACGGTAACCTTGTGCTGTTTCAATCAGTTCAATCGAACGGCCATGCATTAACATGGAAAGTTGTTGTAAATACTGACGTAATTCCTGTTTGCTATAGCGATCCTGAAAAGCCTCTTTCAGACGCGCCAATGAAACCGCAGAGTCGCTGGCGAAAATAATCGCCTCAAGCTGCATCAACACCTCATGCAGATGATCTTCTGCAGAAAACAGCGTATTTGGCTCTAGTGTCATTGACTGGCTCCTTGAACTGCGAGCGGGGCTTCAATACCTGTAGCAATAATCTGAATTTTTTGTTGCCGGGTCAGCTCCAGCACTGCCATAAAGGTCACCACCATCCCCATGCGTCCCTGACTCGGTTTGAGTAAATCGGCAAAAGATAAGACTTCGCCAGATTCCAGACAGCTTTCAATATAGGCAATCCGTTCTTCGAGCAGTACCGGTTCCTGTTGCACCTGATGAATCACCGGTTCAGGACGGTTAAAAACACACAACAAGGCATCACGCAGTAAATCGATCGAATAGCCTTCATTATTCTGCTGAACGTCGCCCAGACTGACATGGGTCAGGAATGTATCACGTTCCAGAATAGGCATTTGCCCCAGACGTTCTGCTGCCTGTTTAATTCTTAAATAATTTTCTAAACGGTCGATCAGTTCTTGTTTTGGATCTTGCTCAATCGCAGACAGGCTTTTCGGTTTAGGCAATAACAGACGCGATTTGAGATCTGCCAATAAAGCAGCCATCACCATATAATCTGCGGTCAGCTCAATATTCAGGGATTTCATTGCATCCATATAGGATAAATATTGCGCTGCAATCGGCGCGATATCGACTTGCAACAGGTCAAAACCGTTTTTTTGAATCAGGTAAATTAAAAAGTCGAGTGGGCCTTCAAAATGTTCTAACAAGATTTCAAATGCGGCGGGAGGAATATACAGATCCTCTGGAATAGTATCCTGCCATTCATCCAGAACCCGAATGTGCGGAGCAGATTCCATTGTGTTATGGATAATTTGAGTCATTACAATTATAGGCCACGCGAATTTTCAAAGGCATGCAAAGGCTTGATCTTCGGTATCTCATCGAAAGAAAAAGCATAGAATTAAGTGCCGTCATTGTACTGGAAAAGTAACTCTAAATAAATTAAATAAGGAGTCAAAGGCATAAAAACTTGAAAAAATAATGGAATTTATTTGCAATTTAAAAGAAGGCCCCAAAAAAACAGCCAGATAAGCGGGGCAAAGAGTCAATGTGTTACGGGTGGAAGCTATGACCATATCCATGTTTTAGTATCTGTTTTAGTATCCTGCGATATGATTAATACCTATCTGAGTGCTAAGAACGTCAGCGCGGTGAGGAAGGATATTCACTCAGTGCAAACTCAATCATACGTTGGCAAGTCTCTGCCAGGCATAGGTTCTGGCTTGAATAGATCTGTAATAGCTGTCGAAGCAAAGCCAAATTCATAAAAAACTGATATTCAGTAGCATCAATGTTTAGAGTGGGACTGGGCGAAGGATATGCTTCGATCATGATGGCCCTGGATTGAAGTGTCCAAGGCAGTTCTGCATAGATACAATATTGGGCAGAGAATTCATGCTGATTCAGCAGGATATAAAATAAATCCATAGACTGACTCCTGCAGTCGGCTGGAAATAAGATGGCACTCTTTATTCAAATGCGCTGACATCACCCACGCCACGACGAATAATTTCTGGATGATCACCAGATAAATCAATAATCGAGGTGGTGCTTAATGTACCTAAACCGCTATCGATAAACACATCAATGCGTTTGCCCAATTGCATTTCAATCTCAAAAGGATCATCCAGCGGATCGGTCTGGTCCGGCAAAATCAGGGTAGAGGTCAAGAGAGGCTCACCCAGTTCTTTGAGCAGCATCTGACACACCGGATTGCTCGGAATGCGCAGGCCAATGGTTTTCTTTTTGGGATGCATCAAGCGTTTCGGCACTTCACTGGTGGCCGGTAAAATAAAAGTGGTGACTGCTGGTGTATTGTTTTTGAGTAAGCGATACATGGCATTGTCCACTTTGGCATAGGTGGCAATATCGGATAAATCACAGCACAAAATTGCATATTGATGTTTTGGGCCAAGTCCGCGAATCTGTGCAATGCGTTCCATGGCACTTTTATTCCCAATCTGGCAACCAATCGCATAGGCAGCATCCGTGGGATAGACCACCACATCGCCAGCACGGATTCGTTCTACCGCCTGACTGATTAAGCGCGGTTGCGGGTTATCGGGGTGTACGCGTAAATGCAGCATAGAGGCTACTCCAAGCTTGGGCTGATGGCTTATTATGTGGCGCTCAGGCAGCGTCTGGCAATCACCAAAAAGGTAGATTTGTGTAATTTAATCAAGCATTTCACGTATAAATTCATCAGATTGTAAACTTTTGCCACTTCTGCTACAGGCACAGATACATTGAATAAAGCGTTGTGCATCCCGTGGCAATTTTGCCTCACCACGAAAATAAGCCTGCACTTGTGCATAGACATGATCTTTAAAGCGGGTTCCGTCACCGCCGTCACCAGTCAGGTTATCCAGCGATACCCGGAATTTACGCCCAAAGGCCTGGGCAAACATCCACTCGATTGCCTGCGGTTTAATTTCTACCTGTTCAAACAGCGCTTGTTGTTCGGCTGTACGCCCATCCGGGGCATACCAGTAACCAAGATCCGGAAGTTCCCGGCGTTTATCCCCGGCAATTGTCCAATGGCTGATTTCATGCAAGGCACTATTAAAGAATCCATGTGCAAACTGAATCCGGGCAGGAGTATCGGCATCGGCAGGAAAATATTCAGGTTCAAATTCGCCACGGACTAAAGTCACATTTAAATGGGAAAACCAGTGATTAAAGTGTAAGATGAGCCAGTCCACCTGCTGCGCTTCTGACGATAAATTCGTCCATGGCGAGAGTTGCACTTGTTGTGTTGAACTGTCAGAATCAAGGCTTGGAATTGTGCTAACGAGTGATGAAACATTCACTTCTGTTTGCGGCTGCAACAGATGCATGACTTGAGTTACCCAAATGGTCTGTCGAAATAAGTACAAAATTGTATCTTAATCTTTGACAGAGTACTGATGAATTTGTAGAATTGCCGCCTTAATTATGTCAGCAAATACCTTTCCGGCACAGATTGAGCCGTTTAAATGGGCTGAACAGGGCTTTAAATGGTCAGGTCAACTGCCTTTATCCCGCTTTGTTCGTATCGCTCGTGAAGCTGTTGGATCAATTGATGATCAATTGATTAACATAGACTGTAAGCTATCAATGGATGCCTATCATCGTATTGCATGGCTAGATGGTCACGTTGAAACAAAAGTTCCTATGGAATGCCAGCGTTGTCTGGAAACTGTAGAGATTGAACTGGTTTCATCGTTCCATTTGGCACTTGTGGATGATGAGTCACTGATAGAGCGCTTGGATGAGGATGCTGATTTCATCGTCCTAGGTGAAAGTGAAGCAACGACCAAAGGTGACTATGATGCACCTGCGACCGCTGATTTGCTCGCGCTGATAGAAGATGAACTGTTATTGTTGGTGCCGTTGTCGCCTAAACATGAGTTTTGCGAACATAAGCATCAGCCTGCCATAGAAGAAGTTGTCGAAGAAAAACGAGATAATCCGTTTGATGTTTTGGCAGCTCTGAAGGGTAAACTTAACTAATTTTTGTGTTATACTCTTGTGTATAAGACAATCGAATTTGTTCTGATCCATTTTTTCGATCTTTGTAAGGAGCCATCATGGCCGTTCAGCAAAACCGTAAAAGTCGCTCTCGCCGTGACATGCGCCGTTCACATGACGCTTTAACCGAGAATGCATTAACTGTAGACCAAGCTACTGGCGAGACTCACCGTCGTCACCACGTATCTAAAGATGGTATCTACCGTGGTCGTCAATTATTCGCTAAAGCATCTGCTGAATAATTGATGATGTATTAAGCGTCAAGCTTAGTAGAAAAAATGGGAGCATTTAGCTCCCTTTTTTTTGTCCTTGATTTTTGCTTGCATCGGTTTTTTGTTGTATTTGGCAATTACCGCCAGCAAAATTACATGCTAAATTGCGCTCCACAATGATTTAGGTGGCTTTATTGGCCAGTCTTCTTGCTACAACTGAAGATGACACCTCTTGAATGAAAGGATTTTATTATGTCTGCGACACAACTCGAACAAGCAGCACAAGCGACGAAAACTGCATTTGTATTTCCGGGTCAAGGCTCACAAAAAGCCGGCATGCTGGCTGAACTTGCAGAGCAGTTTTCTGCTATTCGTGAGACATTTGCAGAAGCCTCTGAAGCTGTCGGCTTCGATCTGTGGCAGATTGCGCAAACTGGCGAAAACTTAAATCAAACTGAATTTACCCAGCCGGTATTGCTGGCTGCAAGTATTGCCTTGTGGCGCGTGTGGCTGGAATCTGGTGGTGTGGCACCGAAATATCTGGCAGGCCATTCACTGGGTGAGTACAGCGCGCTGGTGGCAGCGGGTAGCCTAAGCCTGGGTGATGCAGTCAAACTGGTCAACCTGCGCGGTAAACTGATGCAGACGGCTGTACCTCAGGGTGTCGGTGCAATGGCTGCTATTTTAGGTCTGGATGATGCCAAAGTGATTGAGCTGTGTGCACAGGCAACTGCAGCAGGTGAAGGTTCTGTTGAAGCGGCAAACTACAATGCCCAAGGGCAGGTTGTGGTTGCAGGCAATAAAGATCGCGTTGAAGCAGTGATGGCACTGGCCAAAGAAAATAGCGCTAAGGCGATTGCATTGCCGGTATCGGTTCCATCGCATTGTTCACTGATGAAACCTGCGGCAGAACAGTTTGCGCCTGCATTGGAACAAACCGCCATTGAGCTGCCATGCATTCCTGTATTACAAAATGTAGGCGCTGAAGCTGCGGCTGATGTCCCTGCATTGCGTCAGGCTTTAACAGCGCAACTTTATGAATCAGTACAATGGACCAAAACCCTGCAATTCCTTCAAGATGAAGGCATTCAGTACATCGTTGAATGTGGTCCGGGCAATGTATTGAGTAACTTGGCGAAACGCCTACCGAATATCGAAAAAGCACTTCCACTGGATAGCAAATCTCGTCTGGAAGATGCATTGAACACCGTATTGACGGCAGAAGGAAAAATTGCATGACACAGGAACGTAAAGTTGCCTTGGTAACAGGTGCAAGTCGTGGTATTGGTGCTGCGATCGCACAACAGTTGATTCAGGATGGTTATTTTGTCGTGGGTACTGCGACTTCTGAAGCGGGCGCTGAAAAATTATCTGCACATTTTGCTGAAAATGGTGCGGGCAAAGTTTTAGATGTGCGTGATGGTGCTGCGATTGATGCACTGGTGACGGAGATCGAGCAAAACTATGGTCCGGTACTGGTGTTGGTGAATAATGCCGGGATTACCAAAGATAACCTGTTACTGCGCATGTCAGAAGATGACTGGGATGATATTTTAAATATTCACCTGAAAGCCGTTTACCGTCTGTCTAAACGTGTGCTGAAAGGCATGACCAAGGCACGTTTCGGACGCATCATCAACATCAGCTCTGTGGTGGCACACTTTGCCAACCCGGGGCAGGCCAACTATTCTGCTGCCAAAGCCGGAATTGAAGCCTTCAGTCGTAGTTTGGCCAAAGAAATGGGTAGCCGTCAGATTACGGTTAACTCGGTCGCACCAGGCTTTATTGCAACTGAAATGACGGAACAGTTAAGCGAAGAAATTCGTAAAAAAATGACTGAGCAAGTGGCGTTAAACCGTTTGGGTAACCCGCAAGATATCGCAAATGCTGTAAGTTTCCTGGCTTCAGACAAAGCCAGTTACATTACTGGTACAGTTATGCATGTAAATGGGGGCTTATACATGAGCTAAGCTCAAGTATAAACTTTCCAAATTTTTTAGATTCAATTAAACTAACGGCATTAAAAACGCCACAAGCAATGAGGAGAATTCCTGTGAGCGATATCGAACAACGTGTTAAGCAAGCAGTTGCAGAACAACTTGGTATCAAAATCGAAGAGATTAAAAACGAAGCGTCTTTCATGGATGACTTAGGTGCAGATTCTCTAGATCTAGTTGAACTGGTTATGTCTTTCGAAAATGATTTCGACATCACGATTCCTGATGAAGATTCTAACGAAATCACAACTGTTCAATCTGCAATTGACTATGTTTCTAAGAAACTGGGTTAATCGCCGATTTCAGCTTTGCTGAGCATAAAGACCACCCTCTCGGTGGTTTTTTTGTGTCTGCTTTTCACCTAAATGGAAATTTTACAATCGATTACCTTTCTGTCACCAATGACTAACTATGCCTTGGCTATTTTCATTATAAAAATAAGAGTGATATGACATTAACGACAAGAATGGAGTTCCATATGGGTCTTTTTGATTTTGTAAAAGGTATCGGTAAGAAAAATACAGCTGCCGCAGAGCCGCAGGCCGCACCAGCAAATACTACTCCAGCCGCAGCAGCACAGCCCGCAGAGCCTTCTGCCCAAGAAGTCGCAAATAAATTACTTGGTCATGTAAAAGGTCTGGGTCTTCCGATCACTGGTTTATCCATCAGTTATAATTCAACCTCGGATCTGGCCACGGTCAGAGGTCAGGTGCAAAGTCAGGCCGATCGTGAAAAAATTATTCTGGCGGTGGGGAATATTGATCATGTGGCCAAAGTGGATGATCAGCTTACGGTCAGCAGCCCTGAACCGGAAAGCAAATTCTATACGGTAAAATCGGGGGATAGCTTGTCAAAAATCTCGAAAGAATTTTATGGTGATGCCAATCAGTACAATAAGATCTTTGAGGCCAATCGCCCATTGCTCAAAGATGCTGATGATATTTTCCCGGGACAGGTATTGCGTATTCCAGCCTGATTTTTAAGTCGAAAATAAATATCTAAATATATTGTTCACCATAATGCCCCATTTGGGGCATTATTATTTTGGAAACAGCTTGAGCGCTGAATGTTGAAAGATAAAAATAATTACCCGCCAAGATCCAGATAGAGACTTTCTTTTACTTCCTCCATGACCACATAACTATGTGAGGAGGCAGAAGCAGGTAATTTTTTTAGCAAATCGCCTAACAGACGCCGATAGGCACTCATCTCTTTGAGACGTGCCTTGACCAGATAATCAAAGTCACCGGAAATCAAATGACATTCCAGTACTTCTGGAATTTCGGTCAGATTCCGCGCCACCTGATCAAATACATCACCCGATTTTGCAGAAAGCTTAATCTCCAGAAAGACCAGCAAATTGCGTTCTAGTAGTTCCGGATTTAAGCGCGCGTAATAACCCATGATAATGCCTTCGCGCTCCAGCCGTTTTACCCGTTCTGAACAGGGTGTGGTTGACAGGTTCACACGTGCTGCCAGCTCACTAATGGCAATCCGGCCATCGCGTTGCAAGATATCCAGAATCATGCGATCAATGCGGTCTAATTTACGCATCAATATTTCCCTCTTTTTTTTAATTCTGCCCGAAAAAATGTTTATTTCACTAAATATATCATCTCAATATAGTTAAATTCACTATTTATCCAAAAATATACTAGTTAAATCAACTAGAAAAATTTGAGGGTAGTAAGATGCGCGTTTTGGTCTTAGGCAGTGGTGTAATCGGTGTGGCGAGTGCCTACTATCTGGCGCAGCAGGGTGCGGAAGTTACAGTGCTCGACCGTCAAACCGGGCCGGCTGAAGAAACCAGTTTTGGCAATGCCGGACAAATTTCTCCGGGCTATTCGACGCCATGGGCAGCACCGGGCATTCCATTTAAAGCAGTGAAATGGATGTTCCAGCATCATGCACCTTTAGCCATTAATTTAGATGGCAGTATGTGGCAGTTGAACTGGATGGCACAAATGCTGAAAAACTGTAATCCAGCCAGCTATGCGATTAACAAAGAACGTATGACCCGTGTGGCTGAATATAGCCGTGACTGTTTACGTGAATTGCGTAAAGAAACCGGGATCAGTTATGAACACCGTTCTAAAGGTACTTTGCAAGTCTTTCGTAACGAAGCGCAATTAGAGATGGTGCAACGTGATATTGCGGTATTGCGAGAATGCGGCGTACCGCATGAATTGTTGTTGGGCGCTGATCTGGCCAAAGTTGAGCCAGCCCTGGCGCATGCCCAGGATAAACTGGTGGGCGGCTTGCATTTACCCAATGATGAGACAGGCGACTGTTATTTATTTACCAATGCCTTAGCCAATGTTGCCAAAGAATTGGGTGTGCAGTTTAAATTTAACCAAAATGTTGAGCGTTTGGTGATTGAAGGCGATGAAATTAAGGGGGTGGTGGTCAATGGTGAAGTGCTGACGGCTGATAAATATGTATTGGCATTCGGTAGTTATTCGCGTGATTTCTTAAAACCTTTGAATCTGGATTTGCCGGTTTATCCAGTCAAAGGCTATTCACTGACCATTCCAATTGTTGATGCCAACTTTGCACCACAATCTACGGTGCTGGATGAAACCTATAAAATTGCCATCACGCGTTTTGACCAGCGGATCCGTGTTGGCGGTATGGCCGAACTAAGTGGATTTAACCACAATTTGAAAGACAATCGCCGTGCCACTCTGGAAATGGTCACTCAGGAATTATTCCCAGGCGGGGATCTGGCAGAAGCGAGTTTCTGGACCGGTTTACGTCCAATGACCCCAGACAGTACCCCGATTATTGGTGTAACGCGTTTTAAAAATCTGTTCCTGAATACTGGACATGGCACCCTGGGTTGGACCATGGCCTGTGGTTCGGGCAAGTTAATCAGTGACATGGTGTTGAATCATAAAACCGAAATCAGCACTGAAGGACTTTCACTCGGACGTTATTCACACGCGGCCTAAATTGCTGTTTCAAGGAAGAAGCTATGCCACGCCCAATTCAAGCTGTGGTGCACTTAGATGCATTGCAGCATAACCTGAAGATCGCCAAAGCCGCAGCGCCAAATGCCGAAGTCTATGCTGTGGTTAAAGCCAATGCCTATGGTCATGGTATTGAGCGAGTCTATTCAGCATTTCAATCAGCCGATGGTTTTGCCTTGCTGGATTTGGCTGAAGCGCAGCGTCTGCGTGCGCTCGGTTGGCAGGGCAAAATTTTACTGCTCGAAGGAATTTTTGCTGTAGACGATTTAGACGTCTGTGCTGCATTAGATTTAAGTTTTAGTCTACATAGCCAGCATCAAATCGCTTGGTTAACGCAGTTTCAGCAGATCAATCCAGACGCAAAATTTGATGTGTACTTAAAACTTAACAGCGGTATGAACCGTTTGGGTTTTCAGGCCCACGAATATACGGATATTTTTAAGCAAGTCCAGGCACTGGGCAATGTGCGCTCAATTAGCCATATGACGCATTTTTCCGATGCAGATGGTCAGCGCTTTGGCCAGAACGGCATTGATTATCAATATTCAATGTTCACGCAAATCATTGAACCCTTAGCAGGGAAAACTTCTGTCAGTAATAGTGCAGCCATCCTGCGCCATCATCACCATATTCAATCCGACATTGTGCGTAGTGGCATCATGCTGTATGGCAGTTCGCCTGACTATCCTGACCATACTATTGATGACTGGAATTTGCAGCCCGGCATGAGCCTGCGCAGTGAAATCATTGCGATTCAGTATATTCAGGCTGATGAAAGTGTGGGTTATGGTTCTAACTTCGTTGCGGAGCAGGCGATGCGCATTGGTGTAGTGGCGTGTGGATATGCCGATGGGTATCAGCGCATTTCAGCCACAGGTACACCAGTTCTGGTGGATTCAGTGCGAACTCAAGTTCTTGGTCGGGTCAGTATGGATATGCTTACCGTCGATCTGACCGCTGTCCCTCAGGCGACTGTGGGGAGTGAAGTGGTACTTTGGGGGAAATCTTCGCAAGGTGAAATTTTATCAATTGATGAGGTCGCGGCCGGTTCAGGAACCGTAGGCTATGAATTGATGTGTGCGATTACGGCTCGTGTACCGGTTCGGATTGAAAGCTAAAACTAAATATTGACCAAATAACGGAAGAAATTGAGAGGACATATGATGATGGAACACACCGATATCCAGCGTATTAACAGCAATCAGGTCATGAGTGCTGTCACCATTCACAACCAGACTGTGTATGTATCAGGGCAGGTGCCGGATAGCACCCGTCAGGATATTAGCGGTCAAACGCAGGAAGTGCTGACGAAAATTGATCAGCTGCTCAAGCTGGCAGGAACAGACAAAAGCCGACTGCTGTCGGCACAACTATTTGTGAAAAATCTGGAAGATTTTCAAACCGTGAACCAGATCTGGATTCACTGGTTGCAAGGACAGGGAACTCCGGCACGTGCCACCATTCAGGCAGATCTGGTCAATCCTGACTGGCTGATTGAAATTGCAGTGATTGCAGCACAGGCTTGAGTTGTTTTGATTTTTATATCTCCCAACTTAATTTTGTAAGGACATTAGATCCGGTCATTTAGCTTTTTAAATGGAACTTCATCTGCATTCAGGATTTCAGGAAGAAATCCGATCAGATGGGCAAGGGTCTGATGCGAAAAAGGAACTAAACATGAATACAACATCCGCTAAAGATGACGCAGCGCCGTCGCAACATGAGCTACAACGCAAGCTATCCAATCGGCATCTGCAGTTAATTGCCATTGGTGGTGCAATTGGTACCGGTTTATTTATGGGATCGGGTAAAACTATCTCTTTGGCCGGCCCTTCAATTTTATTTATTTATATGATTATTGGCTTTATGTTTTTCTTCCTGATGCGCGCATTGGGTGAGATATTGTTGGCTAATTTACATTACAAATCATTTATTGATATGGCACGCGACCTGATTGGTCCGGGCGCGGCCTATTATATTGGCTGGTCTTATTGGCTCGGTTGGGTTCTGGTCGGGATTGCTGATTTAGCAGCGATTATTAATTATCTGAGTTTCTGGTTGCCTGAGGGTGTGGCCTTTACCCCCATCGGGCAGGCACTGATCAGTGTCGGCTGTGTATTGCTGGTTCTAGGTTTGAACTTGCTGACGGTCAAACTGTTTGGTGAAATTGAATTCTGGTTTGCCCTGATTAAGATTTTAGCCATTTTAGGCCTGATCTTTATTGGCGGCTTTATGGTGTTGAACCAGTTTCAGGCACCAGATGGCAGTACTGCAAGCTTTAGCCATGTCTGGTCGGGTGGTATGTTCCCCAAAGGTGCGGATGGCTTTCTGGCAGGCTTCCAGATTGCCTTATTCGCCTTTGTCGGTGTGGAATTGCTCGGTACGATGGCAGCTGAAACCAAAGATCCTGAGAAAAATTTACCCAAAGCCGTCAATGCGATTCCAACGCGTATTATCTTGTTCTATGTGTTGTCATTGTTTGTAGTGATGTCAGTGACTCCATGGGCTAAAATTCCTGCGGATCAAAGTCCTTTTGTCAGCTTATTCATGCATGCCGGTATTGGTGCGGCGGCGATCATCATGAATCTGGTGGTCTTGTCATCCGTCATGTCTTCCATGAATAGTGGTGTATTCTCCACCAGTCGTATGCTTTTCGGATTGGCGCGTGGTCAACAGGCACCTGCCGCTTTGGCGCATCTATCGAAACGTTCTGTACCAGCCAAGGGTTTAATGTTCTCATGTGCCTTTATTATGGCTGGTGCAGCTTTGCAGTACTTCGTGCCCAATACCTTGGAAGCTTTTACTTTAGCGACGTCACTGTGCGTGATTTTGTTTATTAGTATTTGGAGCTTAATTATGGTGTGTTATTTACGCTACCGTAAATTACGCCCTGAACAGCATGCCAACTCCACCTTTAAAATGCCGGGTGGGGTATGGATGAGCTATATCGTACTAACTTTTCTGGCTTTCGCTCTGGTCATTTTAAGTTTGGAGCCAGATACATTCAATGCATTAAAAATCAGTCCATTATGGTTGATTATTTTGGCAGTGACTTATTATGTACTGTATCGGCCGCGTGTCGCAGCCGCGAGAAAAGCTGCATTAGAAACACAATAAAATAGCTTAAAAAATCCCCGACTGATCGGGGATTTTTTTATTGTAAGCAGAATAATTTGTGAATCATCCTTCCTCTATTTTCTAAAAAAGCCAAATCATCATTCAGATAATTAAAGTTGAGGAACACAGCGCTGATAAAATTTACTTTGATTGGATGTATATTCGAAATAAATTAAACAGGTATAAATACATAGAATAAATAATGCAACCCTTGCTACTGGCGAAACAAACAAAGATGATAAAAGGATGATGAGCAAACACGGGATTATCCATACCAATACACGTTTCTTTTTTTGTTTTACAACGACTTGAATTTCCTGATTTGACATTGGTTTAGTCTGATTTTTCCACAATTCGATTTTTATTGGCTCATTGCTAAACTTAAGTTGTCGGTATTCACTATAAGCGGGCTGTAAGGCATCATGCTTCATAAAAAAATCCGAATATGAGGCAAAAATATAATTTTCGATCTGCTCTAAACTTGGTGATGCTGTGCTAACACTAAAATCCTGATTCAAATCTTGAAAGACAAGCTGAAAATTTCCAGCGTATTCATTGCGGATAAAATGAATCGATAACATGGATTCTGGATAAAAATAACTTGGGTGCAGTAGATAATTTTCATGCCGTTGCCACAGTGGGTGTTTGTGGAAATTATGGGTGAAAATTGGCAATTCGTCAGGGTTGGGATGATAAGCACGTATTTGTAAAATAAGAGCTAAATCAGGTGTAAGGCACACTTCAACTGATTGACCTACAAGTTGTTCAGGTTTAACTTCTATGGGTTGTAAAATTAAGAAATCGGGATAGCGAATATTAAAAGTCTTTTTATGGGTTTCATTTTTTAAATCATAAAATTTAAGTTCAATATTAAGCTGCTTTAATTTGGGATCATATTTTGAAACTTTGGTGATCTTGCCAAATGTCTTGAGGTATTGGTCGGAATATTGTTTTCGTGTTTTTCGAGCATATAGCCATAGATACAAACCCTCTATTTCATTTAATGTAAACAGCCCAAGAAAAAGTACAGAAATAGTTAGTTGTGGATTATTAGAATTCCATACAAGATAAATCGCGCCAATAGCAAAAATCCAATGAAAGCGAGCTTTTATTTTTTGATGAAGCTTAAGCTTTGGGCCATGCAATTTTTTAAAGTTTTTCACAGCATCTGAATATAATTTTTGAGCTTCAGGTGTTGAGGCTATTTTAATTTCTGCGGATGGAAAGTTCTGCATAATTGACCTTTTATTTTTCATGATCTTGTTTTTGTGTTAGCTAAAGGAAAGAATCCGTTCAGAAATATCCAGATTACTCTTTTTTTATTGTGTACATGAGTCTGATTTCATTTTTATAGTATTTTGATTTTTAAGATATTATATTAAAAATTGAATAAAAATAAAGTAATCAAGTTTTCAAAATACAGGTAATTTTCTCAAAAAGAGGAAGAGTTATGTATAGTGTAGTCATTTCCAAGACACAAACTTTCTGAATTGAATCTTAAAATGGACAGCTGTGTGCAGATTTAAATATTCAGACATAAAAAATCCCCGACTGATCGGGGATTTTTTTGATTGCGTGGGTGAATTAGAAAGTAGGTTTAACTACGACTAAAATCACCACTGCAAATAAGATCAGGGTTGGCATCTCATTAAAATAACGCCAAAACTTGTGAGACTTGTAATGTGCATTATCAATCAACTTCTTGCGGTAATAACCACATATCAGATGGTAAATCACCAATAAGCCGACCAGGCCAACTTTAAGGTAAAACCATAAGGCTTCATGGTAGTGACGCGTTGCATCACCCCAGTCGACCAGAAAGTGTGCCGTAATCAAGGTGGCCAACATGGCTGGCCACATGATGCCACGGTACAGCTTACGTTCCATGACTTCAAAGCGTTGATGACTGACGGCATCTTCGCTCATGGCATGATAAACATATAAACGTGGCAAGTAGAACAAAGCCGCGAACCAGCAAACCACTGCAATAATATGTAATGCTTTTACCCACAAGAAAGCATCAGAAGGAGCATCCATCAAGTCACCCTAAATTGGGCAGCTTAGCCTTCCCATTTCTTGAAAATGAGACAGGCATTTACGCCGCCGAAACCGAAACTGTTACTCATCACAGTATTCAATTTTGCGTCACGTTTTTCAAGCACGATATCAAACGGTTTCGCGCCTTCATCCAGCTCAGTCACGTTGATGTTTGGAGCAATAAAGTCATTTTGCATCATCAGAACCGAATAAATCGCTTCCTGAACACCAGCAGCACCCAGACTGTGACCCGTCATTGACTTGGTTGAGCTGAGTGGAGGAACCTGACCTTCACCGAAAGCACGTTCCATTGCTTTAAGTTCTGTGATGTCACCCGCTGGAGTAGAGGTACCATGTGTATTGACATAGTCAATTTTATCGACGCCGTGTTGTTTGGCTTCTTCTAAAGCCATCAGTACGCAACGTGTTGCACCTTCACCACTTGGTGCAACCATGTCGGCACCATCCGAGTTAGCTGCATAGCCTACGACTTCGGCAAGAATGTTGGCACCACGCGCTTGCGCATGTTCCAAAGATTCAAGGATCACAAAACCACCACCACCGGCAATCACGAAACCGTCACGGTCTGCAGAATAAGGACGCGATGCTGTTTCAGGGCTGTCATTGTATTTAGAGCAAAGTGCGCCCATGGCATCAAACAACAAGCTTTGTGACCAGTGATCTTCTTCACCGCCACCCGCCAACATTAAATCTTGCTTGCCGAGTTGAATCAGGTTGTAGGCATAACCAATGGCATCTGCAGAGGTTGCACATGCACTGGTAATGGTATGCGCCACGCCTTGTAATTTGAATGCAACGCCAACGTTTGCTGTAATCGTGTTGGTCATATTACGTGGTACAAAGAAAGGACCGACTTTACGCGCACCTTTGGTTTGCAATAATTCGTTCATTTCAATAACAGAAGCAGTTGAACCACCACCTGAACCACCCGCGATACCATAGCGTGGATTATTTGCCAGATCTTCTTGTTTTAAACCGGCATGTTCAACTGCAGCAAGTGCCGAGTTGTAGGCATACATTGCGCATACACCCATAAAGCGTTTGAGTTTACGGTCAATACCGTCGAAATCCTGTTCGGCCGCAGCACTCACATGGCTTTTGAAATTGAGTTCAGCATAAGTCGGATTAAAACGTGTTCCTGAAATCCCATTTTGTAAAGAATGGTTTACATCCTCTAATGTATTACCAATACACGAGTTAATACCCATGCCAGTGATGACAACACGTTTCATCTACAGATCCTTATAGTTTAGCTCTACGTCCAGTGGCAGAAAATGGGCTATATAAAATCGCCAAATCCGGCCTCTAGCCTTATTTCATGATGGAGAACATGATAGCAGAAAGACTTTTGAAATCTTATGGCAAATGTTATGCCGTGTGACAGTCGGTTGGGTTTGTGAGTCGGCATGTAGGGATTTTACTAAATGACACAGAATAAAGTTGAGATAAATGCTGACTACACCTAGTATTTATATCAAATACAAGCACGTGAATGCTGAGGTAAAAAATGGTAAATGCTAATAATAAACAATCTAATGGTCTGATTTCGAATGCCTTTGGAGTGGCGAAAAAGTTCAGTTCAACCGGATTGGATTTATTGAATCATGTTGCACCAGACTCGGTGACGAAAGCGCTTAAGCCGTCAAATTCCGGTCAGGTGATTGAAGGTTCGGCGAAGACAAAAAGCGTTTTTTCGGCTAAAAAATATGATAATCCACAGCAAATGCTTCGTGAACATCTGCCAAATGTATCTCGCCAACTTCTAGGACACCATTTTAATACCGTCAATAACGTGGCACATTTTGTTTCTCCTGAACTGACGGAGAAAGTATCAGACTATTTTTATGACCGCCTTAACCAGTTTAGTAACCAGAGCAGTTCGGTCGATGCCATTCTGAATGAAGCGGGAGCAAAAGACTTGGAAGAGTTGACTCAGGATGTCAATCGTTCTAAACGAATTTCACAGGCTTTGGGTGAGCAAAACAAATGGATTGCAACGGTACAGGGTGCAATCAGCGGTGCTTCTGGGGTGCTTGGTACAGCGATTGATATTCCGGCTTCTTTGTTAATGGCGCTACGTACCATTTATCAGGTCGGTCGCTCTTATGGTTTTGACCTGAGCAAAGAAGATGATCAGGAAATCGTACAACATATTTTTAGACAGCTAGACCTTGGCCTGATTGCTGAAAAGCAGACCTTATTATTGGGCTTAAAAGCGCTGAGTAATATGATTAAAACCCACGATATTTCCCAGCTTCAGACCATGCTAGGTTCTGATAATGATATGACTGCCATAAAGCAATGGTTAAACAACCATGAAGGCGAGGCGAAATGGGAATGGGTGAACAATCTGCCAAAAATTTCTATTTTAGAAAAATTAACGAAATTGACACCATTGGCAAGTGCTGGAATCGGAGCAGTTTATAGTCACCGTTTTGTTGATGATGTAAATCAGAAAGCTCAAGAAGCTTTCTCACATGCTCGACAATATCTGATTCAGCATCAAGATTCGCAATTGTCTCCCTATGCGGCCTATGAAAAAGCAGTCAATTTATTGCAACAGGCTGCACCTAAATTATTAGACAGTTCATCTCAGTCGATCGAGGCGCCAAAAGACGAGCCAATTCTGGATCAGGATATTGCAATTGAAGGCAATGATACAATTACTCAGGTCAAACTGGTTAAGAAAGAAAAGAATGATCTCAGTTCTGAAGAAGCTGAAGTGAAAAAAGATGAAAAAGTCAGTGAAGGTCTAGATGCCCTCAGTGATGAATTGGTTGAACCTGTGGCAGATAAACAATCGCAACAGCCTGCTTTAACCAAAACTTCTTTTGATCCTGACGTGGAAGCAGAGATACAAGCAGATAATACTGCTGAAAATGAATCGGAGACCGTGGAAAATGAGGGGCTAGAGGGGCAGGAGGATCCTGATTCTGCATCTGAAACAGCCTCAACGACATCTAAAGCTCAAGATGTTACAAAAAAAACTGCGAAGAATCCGAAAAAGTAAATGAATTCTGAGAGAAAATAGCAGCATAGCGTATAGTTGTTATTATATTTGGTCGACCTGAGCAGGTTGACCAATTTTACATCTTGAATTACAATTGCATGCCCTCAAAAAGCAGTATGTTTTTGGGGCTTTTTATTAACGGGAGAATTGCCAAATGGCAACAACAAATCAGTTGATCCGTAAGGGTCGTACGACTTTAGTTGAAAAATCTAAAGTTCCTGCGTTGAAGGCTTGTCCACAGCGCCGTGGTGTTTGTACACGTGTTTACACAACTACACCTAAAAAACCTAACTCAGCAATGCGTAAAGTTTGCCGTGTTCGCTTAACTTCAGGTTTTGAAGTTTCTAGCTACATCGGTGGTGAAGGCCATAACCTGCAAGAGCACAGTGTTGTTCTTATCCGTGGTGGTCGTGTTAAAGACTTACCAGGTGTACGTTACCATACCGTTCGTGGTTCTTTAGACTGTGCTGGTGTTAAAGATCGTAACCAGTCTCGTTCTAAATACGGTACTAAACGTCCTAAGAAATAATTCGTCAAGAATTAAATTTTAAGAACGTAGAACCGCAATCCTTTATCGTCTCGCTTGTCTGATTTCTGCATTTAATTTTGTGAAATTCAAGCGACGTGTAGTAAGGCCAGCGAATGCACATGACACTTTGTGCTCATGCTGGATAAACCTGAAGTGTCATCTTTATAGGTAGTTTAAAATGCCAAGACGTCGCGTAGTCGCTGCTCGTGAAATCCTTCCGGATCCTAAGTTCAGCAGCCAAACAATCGCTAAATTCATGAACCACGTAATGCAAGATGGTAAAAAATCTATTGCTGAAAGTATCGTTTACGGTGCTTTAGACCGCGTTCAAGAAAAATCTAAAGTAGACCCAGTTGAATTTTTCGAGACTACTCTTGAAAAAGTTCGTCCTATGGTCGAAGTAAAAGCACGCCGTGTTGGTGGTGCTACATACCAAGTACCTATGGAAGTACGCCCATCCCGTCGTACTGCCCTAGCTATGCGTTGGTTAGTAGATGCTGCTGCTAAGCGTTCTGAAAAAACTATGGCTTTACGTCTTGCTGGCGAGTTGCTTGATGCATCTGAAGGCAAAGGCGCTGCGGTTAAGAAACGTGAAGATGTGCACCGTATGGCTGAAGCCAACAAAGCATTCTCTCACTACCGTTTCTAAGCAGATAAAACAGGCCCTATTCAGGAAAGTGCTAAAACCGTCATGGTTTTGTCACCAAAGCGCTTTAAGTTGCTATGCAGCTTAAAGCGTCCTGTTTTAAACAACAAAATTTAGGAATGCTAGAAATCATGGCACGTCAAACCCCAATTTCTCGTTACCGTAACATTGGTATTTCTGCGCACATTGACGCAGGTAAGACAACCACTTCTGAACGTATTTTGTTCTACACAGGTGAGAGCCATAAACTTGGTGAAACTCACGAAGGTTCGGCAACTACGGACTGGATGGAACAAGAGCAAGAACGCGGTATTACCATTACCTCAGCAGCTGTAACATGCTTCTGGAAAGGTATGGCGAACCAGTTCGAACAACACCGTATTAACGTAATTGACACCCCGGGACACGTTGACTTCACGATTGAAGTTGAGCGTTCTATGCGTGTTCTTGACGGTGCGTGCATGGTTTACTGTGCTGTAGGTGGTGTTCAGCCTCAGTCAGAAACGGTATGGCGTCAAGCAAATAAATATAAAGTTCCACGTATTGCGTTCGTTAATAAAATGGACCGTACTGGCGCGAACTTCTTCCGTGCAGTTGAACAAGTTAAAACACGTCTTGGCGGTAATCCAGTGCCAATCGTTGTTCCAATCGGCGCAGAAGAAAACTTCCAGGGTGTTGTTGACCTGATCGAAATGAAAGCAATCATTTGGGATGAAGCATCTCAAGGTATGCAATTCGAATATGGCGACATCCCTGCTGACTTAGTTGCTACTGCTGAAGAATGGCGTACTAACATGGTTGAAGCTGCTGCGGAAGCATCAGAAGAACTCATGGACAAGTACCTAGAAGGCGAAGAGCTAACTAAAGAAGAAATCGTTGCTGGTATCCGTAAGCGTACATTGGCAAACGAAATTCAACCGATGCTTTGTGGTTCGGCATTCAAAAACAAAGGTGTTCAACGTATGTTGGATGCTGTAATTGAATTCTTGCCAGCACCGACTGACGTTGAAGCGATCAAGGGTATCCTTGACGACAAAGACGAATCTGAAGGTTCTCGTGAAGCGTCTGACGAAGCTCCGTTCTCTGCACTTGCATTCAAAATTATGAATGACAAATTCGTAGGTAACTTGACTTTCGTTCGTGTTTACTCAGGTGTTCTTAAAGCGGGTAGCCCGTGTTATAACCCAGTAAAAATGAAGCGTGAGCGTGTTGGCCGTATCGTACAGATGCATGCGAATGACCGTAAAGATATCGAAGAAATTCGTGCGGGCGACATCGCGGCATGTGTAGGTCTTAAAGACACAACGACTGGTGATACATTATGTGATGAAAACCACGTAATTACACTAGAGCGTATGGAATTCCCTGAGCCAGTAATTGCACTTGCAGTTGAGCCTAAAACTAAAGCTGACCAAGAAAAAATGTCAGTTGCTTTAGGTCGTTTGGCGAAAGAAGATCCATCATTCCGCGTACGTACTGATGAAGAATCAGGTCAAACCATTATTGCTGGTATGGGTGAACTTCACCTTGACATCATTGTTGACCGTATGAAGCGTGAATTCGGTGTTGAAGCCAACATTGGTAAACCAATGGTTTCTTACCGTGAAACGATCAAAAAGTCAGTTGAACAAGAAGGTAAATTCGTACGTCAAACTGGTGGTAAAGGTAAGTTCGGTCACGTATACGTACGTCTAGAACCGCTTGCTGAAGACGCTGGTAAAGACTACGAATTCGTTGAAGAAGTTGTAGGTGGTGTAGTACCTAAAGAATTCTTTGGCGCGGTTGACAAGGGTATCCAAGAACGTATGAAGAATGGTGTACTTGCTGGTTATCCAGTAGTGGGCATCAAAGCGACATTGTTCGACGGTTCTTACCATGATGTCGATTCTGACGAATTATCGTTCAAAATGGCAGGTTCTTACGCATTCCGTGATGGTTTCATGAAAGCAGATCCAATCTTGCTTGAACCAATCATGAAAGTTGAAGTAGAAACTCCAGAAGACTACATGGGCGATATCATGGGTGACTTAAACCGTCGTCGTGGTATGGTTCAAGGTATGGACGATCTTCCTGGTGGTACTAAAGCCATTCGTGCTGAAGTTCCATTGGCTGAGATGTTTGGTTACGCAACTCATATGCGTTCTATGTCTCAAGGTCGTGCGACTTACTCTATGGAATTTGCTAAATATGCTGAAACTCCACGTAACGTGGCTGAAGGCATCATTTCTAAGTTCCAGTCTGGCGGTAAAAAAGGTGACGACGAGTAATCTTTCGATTACTATAAGCCCAAACTAATTCATAGTTAAACCCAAGTGCTCATGCAGTGATCCTGCATGAGTAGTTTAAAAAGGAAGATCTCATGGCTAAGGCTAAGTTTGAACGTAATAAGCCACACGTTAACGTGGGCACAATTGGTCACGTCGACCATGGTAAAACAACTTTAACAGCTGCGATTGCAACTGTATGTGCAAAGAAATTCGGTGGCGAAGCGCGTGATTACGCTGCAATCGACTCTGCACCAGAAGAAAAAGCACGTGGTATTACAATTAATACTTCACACGTAGAATACGATTCTCCAACTCGTCACTACGCTCACGTAG